>CAKZKZ010000737.1 GCA_937124495.1 uncultured Dokdonia sp.
CACAATAAGAAATTACGTGATTGTCGGATTCATTTAACAGACAGTAAAAAAGAACGTAATCTCGAGACCACTTTATTTATTACAGAGGGAGACTCGGCAAGTGGATCGATTACAAAATCAAGAGATGTTAATACGCAAGCTGTTTTTAGTTTAAAAGGGAAGCCTTTAAATAGCTACGGTCTCACCAAGAAGATCGTATATGAAAATGAAGAATTTAATCTCTTACAGGCTGCACTTAATATAGAAGAATCTATTGAAGATTTACGCTATAATAATATTGTCATTGCAACAGATGCCGATGTCGATGGAATGCACATTCGATTATTATTAATTACGTTCTTTTTACAGTTTTTTCCAGAGCTTATCAAAGAAGGGCATTTATATATTTTGGAAACACCGTTGTTTAGAGTTCGTAATAAAAAGGAAACGATTTATTGCTATAGCGAACAAGAACGTCAAGATGCGATGGCTAAATTAGGAGCAAAACCTGAGATTACACGATTTAAGGGACTTGGGGAGATTTCTCCAGATGAATTCCAGTTTTTTATTGGAGAAGATATTCGCCTAGCTCCCGTAATGCTAGACAAAGCCTTGATGATTGAAGAGCTGCTTTCTTTTTATATGGGGAAAAACACACCAGATCGTCAGAAATTTATTATTGAAAACCTGAAAGTCGAATTAGATAGGGTAGTAGAGGATTGATTTTTAAGCTTTCGCGAAAGCAAAAAATACAACTACTTTTATTTTGCATATTATTAAAAACTAACGGACTTTATTGACCAATGAGTGAAGAAATAAACGAGCATAACGAAGAAGAGTTAAACGAAGAGATGCTACCTCAGGAAGGAGGAGAAGTGACAGGAGAAACGATTACTCGAGTATCAGGTATGTTTCAAGACTGGTTTCTAGATTATGCTTCTTATGTAATTCTAGAACGTGCTGTACCCGCTATCGAAGATGGTTTCAAGCCTGTACAACGTCGTATTATGCATGCACTTAAAGAATTGGATGATGGACGTTATAATAAAGTAGCCAATGTAGTAGGACATACCATGCAATATCATCCTCATGGTGATGCGAGTATTGGAGATGCCATGGTAGGAATAGGTCAAAAAGACTTATTGATAGATACGCAAGGTAACTGGGGAAATATCCTTACAGGAGACCGTGCAGCTGCTTCTAGGTATATAGAAGCTAGACTATCTAAGTTTGCACTAGATGTTGTATATAATCCAAAAATAACCGATTGGCAAGCGTCGTATGATGGACGTAAAAAAGAGCCGATTAATTTACCAGTGATGTTTCCATTATTGCTGGCGCAAGGAGCAGAAGGAATTGCAGTAGGGTTAAGTACCAAAGTATTACCACATAACTTTATTGAACTTATTGATGCTTCTATAAAACATCTTAAAGAAAAGCGATTTACTATACTTCCAGATTTTACAACGGCTGGTATTGCTGATTTCACTAATTATAATGATGGTCTTCGTGGAGGAAAAGTACGTGTACGTGCACGTATGTCTCAACAAGATAAGAATACACTTGTTATTACAGAAGTTCCTTTTGGACAAACTACAGGGTCTCTTATAGATTCTATTTTAAAAGCGAATGATAAAGGAAAGATTAAAATTAAAAAAATAGAAGATAATACCTCTGCAAACGTAGAGATATTAGTACACCTTCCTTCGGGAATCTCACCAGACAGAACTATAGATGCTTTATATGCATTTACAAATTGTGAGACCTCTATCTCTCCTTTAGGATGTGTAATAGAAGATAATAGTCCGCTATTTGTTGGGGTGACAGAGATGTTAAAACGTAGTACAGATCGGACAAAGGAACTCTTACGTCAAGAATTAGAAATTCAGCGTAATGAGTTTGAGAATCAATGGCATTATGCTTCTTTGGAACGTATTTTTATAGAAAATAGAATCTATCGTGATATTGAAGAAGAAGAAACATGGGATGGGGTCATCAAAGCAATAGATAAAGGATTGAAACCCCACGTTGGACATTTAAAACGTCCTGTGACCGAAGAAGATATTACACGTCTTACAGAAATACGAATCAAGCGTATTTCTAAATTTGATATTGATAAAGCACAACAAAAAATTGATGCACTTGAAGAGCAAATCGCGCAAGTAAATTATCACTTAGATAATCTTACGCAATACGCCATAGATTAT
>CAKZKZ010000738.1 GCA_937124495.1 uncultured Dokdonia sp.
GATAGAACTAAATTATTTGTAAAATCTCAACAGATTTCCATAAAGGCTTTTGAGAGGTCAATCCATGCATCTAATGGCTATATAAACAATATTACACGTAGTATCAGTCTAGAAAAAATAGACTTGATTGTAGAGAATTATCCTACCTTAAATATAGAGTGGTTGTTGACTGGTAAAGGAGATATGCTTAAACCACTATCTGCTTTTAGTGAGCCTGAATCTCAATATATTAATGAAGATGAGAAAACAAGAGCGTCTATAACAGCAAAAGCATTAGTCAAGATTGATGCTTCTGTTACGCACCTACTTCAAGAGGTTTCTGAAATAAAAGAACAGCTTATCAAGAAAGGAAAATAATATTCTTAGTATTCTCATTTTTCTTCCCAAAACATACATATGTATTCAAAATTGCTATTAATTAGGCGTTTACCTCCTGTACTAGCACTTTTATTAAATTGTCGATAATGATCTGTAATACATCTGTATGAATGTGCTATAAAGCGCCTTTATTTCACTTTATATGTTATTATTTAGTACTTTGTGCAACTATTTGTCATAACTGACAAAAAAATAAAGCAATACGCTAGTTATTTGAAACGCTTAGATGTATGAGTATTAATAAAAGGGTTAAAACATTTGTAAAATCTCAAAAGATCACCATGAAGGCTTTTGAGAGGTCAATCAATGCGTCTAATGGGTATATAAACAATATTACACGAAGCATTAGTCTTGAGAAGATAGATGTAATCGTAGAGAAATATCCTATCTTAAATATAGAATGGTTATTGACTGGTAAAGGAGATATGCTTAAACCGTTGTCCGCTATTAATGAACCTGCTGATCAATATATTATAGAAAATGAAGCCACAAGAGCTTCTATAACTGCAAAAGCATTATTAAAAATTGATGCTTCTATGACACATTTACTTCAAGAAGTTTCAGAAATCAAAGAGCAGCTTAGTAAGAAAGGGAAATAAGCTACTATAATTTCTTTGCTTCTTCCCAAAATACATCCATCTCCCCTAAGGTCATGTCGCTTAAGTTTTTTCCGAGGGTACTTGCTTTGCTTTCTAGATATTGAAATCGTTTGATGAATTTCTTATTCGTTCGTTCTAAGGCACTTTCTGGATCTACCTTTAAAAAGCGTGCATAATTAATCATAGAGAATAGCACATCGCCAAATTCAGCTTCTATTTTTTCCTGATCGTTTGCGTTGATTTCGTCTTGCAACTCCCCTAGTTCTTCTTGTAACTTTTCAAAAACTTGTTGAGGCTCTTCCCAATCAAATCCTACCCCAGCAACTTTGTCTTGTATTCGGCTAGCTTTTACCATCGCAGGCAGACTACGCGGTACGCCTTCTAAAACAGACTTCTTCCCTTCTTTTAATTTTAACTTCTCCCAGTTACGCTCTACTTCCTTATCATCAGCTACATCAATATCTCCATAGATATGTGGATGACGGCTCACCAATTTATCAGAAATACTATCAGCAACATCTGCGATATCAAAATCTTTGGTTTCACTTCCTATTTTAGCATAAAAAACAATATGTAGTAGCAAGTCCCCTAGCTCTTTCTTAATTTCTTCTAAATCGTTGTCCAGAATTGCATCACCAAGTTCATAGGTCTCTTCTATCGTCAGATGACGTAAACTTTGCATGGTTTGTTTCTTATCCCACGGACATCCGACACGGAGTTCGTCCATGATGGTGAGAAGTCTATCGATGGCGTCTAGTTGTTGCTGTCTTGTATTCATAGTTATATGTCATTTCCGTACTCCGACTATACTCAGTATAAACTCCAGCGGAAATCGTATTCTTAATTATTTACTTATTTTAAAGATCTAAATCGTCTCGAATGATTTTATGCTTGTCTTTACGTTGCTTTTTAATTTTCAATGATTTTTCTTTAGCAACATACTCATCTTTATCTGATTCAAACCACATATGATCTTCTTGTAAGCGAGATCCTTTTTTGATCATCAATCCATTATATGAACAATTATCATAACCACAGTTATGCTTTGAGTACATACCAAAACTCCTGTGTTTTATTTTCTTATCTGAGAGTATCTTCTCTTGATTCATTCGAATATTCGCCCATACCTGTCGTTCATCAGCTACGGTTAATTCCATACCTAATGTGATAAGATCAAAATAGGTTCTTGGATCTTTTAATTGATAAAACGTAAATGTTTTTTCAAAAACGGTATGAGCATAGTCCCTAACCTCCATACGATCCTCAAGCGCCAATTTTTCATTCTCACAAATCGATCTATACATTCCTAAGGTATTAAAGTCGGTGTACTTTTTATAGTTATCGATGTAGTGAATATATTCACGCTTCGTTAATTGATTAAAGGTCTTACCTATTTTCATTGGTTTGGTTTGTTATTGCACGTGACCCAACTATTATTATAAATCATGAATCCATCTTTACTAGGCCATTAATAAATGTTGCCGAAACCCAAGGTAAATTGTCTACTTGGCTCAAATCAGTATAAAAATTAAAGAATAGGGACTTGCCTTCATTAAATAAGTATTTTTTTAAGTTGTTTATTAACCATTTTAATTCAGAGGAATCTAATTCTTGTTTTAGTAATATTTTAAATTCACCAATTCCAGAATAATTGAAAATTTTGTAATCTAATATTTCATATTCCTTTTTTTCTTTTGTTAAAGATATTGGCAATTGAGTTAAGTAATTCCTTTGGTCTGAATTTTCTACATTAATCTTAGTAGTTTTAAATAAGTAACTATTACTTTCTAACTCAATTTGATAGAAAGTAATCCCTCTACCTTTTAATAAATTCAATATATTATTCTTATCAGAATCTTTTATTTTATAACCAAAATAGATTGATTTTAATGCTTTAAAGTTATAGGAGTTTAAACCTACTTTGCTTGTTGAAATTCTATGCTCTTTTTCATATTTCCATTTTTTAGATTTATAAAAAGCAAGCTTTTTTGTCATTTTACTTTTTCTATTTT
>CAKZKZ010000739.1 GCA_937124495.1 uncultured Dokdonia sp.
CCGAAAATTCCAATATAGTCTATGTAGCAGCCATTGGTCCTTTATGGAGTAAAGGCGGAGCTCGCGGTCTCTATAAAACAGAAGATGGTGGAAAAACATGGAATACAGTACTCACTATTGATGAACATACAGGAGTAAACGATATTGTTATGGACCCTAGGGATCCAAATGTATTATATGCATCTACTTTACAACGAAGACGTCATGTATATACCTATGTGGGTGGTGGACCAGGATCAGGAATGCATAAAAGTGTAGATGGGGGAGTAACATGGACTAAAATCAATAAAGGTCTACCTAATGAAGAATTAGGACGTATCGGACTTGCTATTTCTCCTGCGAATCCTGAAATTATATATGCTATTGTTGAAGCTGCCAATGGAAAGGGCGGTTTTTTTGCATCTACTAATAGAGGTGCAAGCTGGGAAAAACGTGGTTCACATGTAACAAGTGGGAATTATTATCAAGAAATCATTGCCGATCCAATAGATGAAAATACAGTATACTCTATGGATACATGGATGTCTGTCACCCATAATGGAGGGAAAAGCTTTGAGTTAGTTGGAGAAGATACTAAGCATGTAGACAATCATGCCATGTGGATAAATCCAACTAATAATCAACATTGGGTTGTGGGCTGTGATGGTGGTATTTATGAAACATTTGATGCAGCAAAAACTTGGGATTTTAAAAAGAATTTACCTGTAACTCAATTTTATAAAGTTGCTGTAGATAATGACTATCCATTTTATAATATTTATGGAGGAACACAAGATAACTTTAGCTTAGGTGGACCTTCTAGAGTATTAACAGAACATGGCATACGAAATTCTGAATGGTTTATTACCAATGGAGGAGATGGTTTTGAATCTCAAATAGACCCAAATAATCCTAATATTGTCTATGCACAATCACAATATGGAGGTTTGGTACGTTATGACAAAAAGAGCGGTGAGAAAGTAGGGATTAAACCTAAAGCGAGAAAAGGAGAAAACGCCTATCGTTATAATTGGGATGCTCCTTTAGCAGTGAGTAGACATGTTCCTGGAAGGCTATATTTTGCAGCTAATAAAGTCTTTAAATCTGACGATTATGGAAATAGTTGGGATGTTATTAGTGAAGATCTATCACAACAAATTGACAGAAATACCTTAAAAGTATATGATCGTGTGGTTAGTATTGACGCTGTCGCGAAAAATGGCTCAACCTCACCCTATGGGAGTGTTGTTGCTTTTTCGGAATCACCACGAAATAAAAATTTACTAGCCGCAGGAACCGATGATGGATTAGTTCATATCTCTCAAGATGGTGGGCAAAATTGGAAAAAGATTTCCAATATTCCTGGCGCTCCTAATCAATCTTATGTCAACAGTGTTTACCTGTCCAGACACGATGAAGACATTATTTATGTAGCCTTTAACCATCATAAATACGGAGATTTCAAACCTTATCTTTTTAAATCTACTAACAAAGGAAACAGTTGGACTGCTATTCAGTCTAATCTTCCAGAACGGGGTAGTATCTATACTATTGAAGAAGATTATATCGATAATGATCTGTTATTTGTAGGTACCGAATTTGGCGCATTCTTCTCTCCAGATCAGGGACAACACTGGAAACAATTAAAAAAAGGACTACCCACGATTGCAGTACGTGATATCACTATTCAGGAACGTGAAAATGATTTAGTACTCGGTACTTTTGGTCGTGGTTTTTATGTGATGGATGATTACAGTGTGCTCCGAAGTGTTGAAAATTCAGAACCTGTAGATGAAGCTAAGATTTATCCTATACGAACAGCTTTGATGTGGGAACAAAGTAGCCCTCTAGGGTTACCTGGAAAATCTTTTCAAGGAGATAACTTTTATACAGCTGCCAATTTAGGCCCTGAGGCAATGATTACCTATTATTATAATGCAGAGTATAAACCCATCAAAGATGAACGTCAGAAAAAAGAAAAAGAACAAATCAAATTAAAATCTGACACACCCTATCCTAGTTATGATGCCTTAAAAGCAGAAGTAGATGAAGATAAAGAAGAATTGATTTTCACAATCAAAGATGCTAATGGTAAGGTCGTGAAAAAAGAATTTAAGCCTGCAAAAAAAGGAATACAGCGTTTTCACTGGAACTTGAGGTATACGACACAGGATCCTGTTAACTTAAGAAAATCTGAATTTTATAACCCTTTTGCAGGAAGAGACGAAGGTACATTAGTTACTCCAGGCATGTATACTGTTGAAATGAGCGTCGTAAAAGAAGGCGTTTTAAAATTCTTAACAACACCTGTCAGTTTTGAAGTAAAGGCATTAAACAATGTAGAATTACCAGCAGAAGACCGTGTCGAAAAAGTGGTATTCCAAAAAGCTTTGGCAAAACTACAATCAGATATGGGAACTACTCAAAACCTGTTATCAGAATCGAGAAATAAATTAAGACATATCAAAATAGCTATCAAACGTACAGAGCAACCTTATGATCAGTTTAGTACTAAGATAATAGTAGTAGAAAAACAATTAGACACTGCGAAATCACTTCCAGCACTAACTACTAATTCACCTCCATAGTTTGTAAGTACCACATCGTCAAAACCGACACATCCATTTATGCCATGCGTTATTCTCCATCTTAATGTTGTCGTCCCGGCATCATTTGAAGGAAAAGTGATTGCAGAGTTTGGATCATTCATATCGGCAATAACAACTCCAGCACCATTTCCTCCAACGAATTCCCATTCACCAGTTTCATCGCCTGAAACAGCATTTGCTCCCAAATTATAAGCTCCAGCACATGCTGTGATATCGGCTCCTGCATTGGCTATTGTTAATTCATTGATTGTAATGGTAACATCATCTTCGACAGTTGCACCATCTTGGCATTCCGCAGTGATTCTGAAAACA
>CAKZKZ010000740.1 GCA_937124495.1 uncultured Dokdonia sp.
ACACATAATAAAGGAATTATGAACGGGATCGATGCTGTGATCATGGCAACTGGAAACGATTTCAGAGCGATTGAAGCGGGTATACATGCCTATGCTTCTAAAGATGGAATGTATAAAAGTTTGACACATGTTACTGTAGAAAAAGGCATCTTCAGGTTTTGGATTGACATCCCACTAGCCGTTGGAACCGTAGGAGGGCTTACAAAACTACATCCTCTTGTCAAATGGTGCTTTGAATTACTACAACAACCTAATGCAAAAGAATTGATGCAAATCATAGCTGTAGCTGGTCTGGCGCAAAACTTTGCTGCTGTAAAATCACTAACAACAACAGGAATACAGCAAGGGCACATGAAAATGCACCTTATGAATATTTTAAATCAATTTGAAGCTAATAAAACTGAAAAGAACCAAGCAATTACTCATTTTAAAACTCATCCCGTTACACATAGTGCTGTGGTTAGTTTTATAGAAAAAATAAGATCATAAATGCTTTCTTTTTATAGCCACGGAAAATTACTCATTACTGGAGAATACCTTGTGCTTGATAGTGCGATGGCGCTTGCAGTACCAACAAAACTTGGGCAATCCTTAAGAATTACACCATTAGATTCTTCAACCTTAGTATGGAAAAGTGAATTACACGATGGAACTCTTTGGTTTGAAACAGAAATCTCTTTACCTATAAAACATGATATAGCGTCAGATGACCCTGTCATTCATAAATTGTATGAAATACTGGTTGCAGCACAATCACTAAACCCTGACTTCCTAAACACCGATCAAGGACATGAAGTTATCAGTACGTTAGAGTTTCCTAGAAATTGGGGATTAGGTTCTTCGTCTACTCTCATTGCAAATATTGCACAATGGGCAGCAATCAACCCATACAAATTACTTGAAAAGACATTTGGTGGTAGTGGATATGATATTGCTTGCGCAACTACAAAAACCCCCATTACGTATATAAGACAAACAACAACACCTATCGTAAACTCTGTTGTGTTTAACCCCGTTTTTAAAGAAAATCTATTCTTTATACACCTTAATAGAAAACAAAATAGTAGAGATAGTATTTCTCATTATAGAAATCTTGAAACTTTAGAAAGAGACATACACATTAAAACGTTCACAGCATTTACTAAAGAAATTATAGCATCCCAAGATTCGCTTAGTAAATTTGAATATTTGATCACGGAACATGAATCTCAACTATCAAAAATAATTCAAACACCTACCATCAAAAAACAACTATTTCATGACTATTCAAAGGTTATAAAAAGCCTAGGAGGATGGGGTGGTGATTTTGTACTTGCTACAGGAACTACAAAAGATATGATCTATTTTAAAGAAAAAGGGTATCATACTATTATTCCATATATAGATATGGTACTTTAATATATCTGAACTTATTTAAATTTATCACATAAAAAAAGGATCACAAATGTGATCCTTTTTTTATGTGATAGTAACATGCTATTCGTATTAATAGAATGTACCTCTATTGTCTTCAATATTTGCTGCTTCTTTAAGTGCTGCAATTACTTTTGTAGTAACAGCTAATCTTGCTTTCTGCGTTTGTTGTGCAGCATATGTGCCATAATTTTCTAATTCTGGCGCTTCTGTCTTTTTAGTTACTTTGATCACATACACACCTCTTTCTCCTTCAATAGGCTCTGAAACATCACCTTCATTAAGACCAAATGCAACACCTACAACTTTAGGTTCATCACCTGCTCCTGCAATATTAGGACTGTTCATATTAAGT
>CAKZKZ010000741.1 GCA_937124495.1 uncultured Dokdonia sp.
TTTTTTTCATGATTCAAAGTTAATTTATGTAACCCTAAATCTCGCAACTTTATGTCCAGTCTAATGTAGTAATTCCACTTCTTTTGCATTGTCTTCAATAAGAGATTTAAGTGTATTAAGCAAACGTGAGATTTGCATCGCTCTTGTGCTTAAATAACTTTCTCTTTGACAAAGTTGATAAAGAACCTGTTCCCATTCCTCATCAAAATATTCATTCTTACTAAGCTGTTCTTTTAACTCTTCATCTAACTTATCGATCTTAAAAGTATCTAGTAACTGCTCATCCCAATTTTCGAAATCAGGATAACGTTCTAAAGCACGATATATAAAAGGATAAGATATCTGTATACTAAAAACACCTATGTTTATGAGTTGCTGAAAATCGGATGGTTTGTTTTCCTGTTCCACCGCAAACATTACATTCTTGACTAACGATAAACTATTCAATAATCGTTTTATCGCTCTAGGGTTTGAGCCTACTGTTTGGTGGCTTATTTCTACAATAGATTTCCCTGTAGCTTCATCAATGTCTTTAGATTCAAAATAATTTATCTTTTGAAGACCTTCTAAAATCAACTTATCAATTTTATATTGACCAACTGGCATTGTAAAGGGTAGCTGGATGATTTTTTCAAAGAAGGATCTAAATTCTCTTTCATTTTGAGATGTCTTTTTTCCAAACTTTGGTTCCAATCCTTTTACAACAACATCATAATCTATTGCTAGAATAAAAATACAATTCTCTAGGTCAAAGATATTTTTAAGTAATTCTAGTATTTGAACGGCTACTGGTGGGTTTATTCTATCCAGGTCATCTATAAAAAACAAGAAGCCCTTTGTCTTTTCATCTTTATTTACACACGTATTTATTTGTTCTTGTAACTCTGCATGTAAATCTCTTAATGAAGATTGTCCTGCGCCTTCTTCCCAAAGTGCATCTACTGCATCTCCAGCAATTCCTGCTGTCGCCATATTTGCACCAGTCTTCATAAGACTTTTTGTGGCTGACATTAAGAATCGAGAAGCTTTCTTTTTTAGAGCTTGTACATTTTGATTCTTATCTTTTTCTAAAATCGAAATAACAGAACCTATAACTCCTTGAATAATATTAGTCATCGTGGTGTACTCATCACTTAATAATGAATACTCCCAAGTATTTACCCATATAGCCTGAAAGTTCTCTGAGCTATCACATAAGTCGTGCTTTACAGAGTTCATCAAGGATGTCTTCCCACTTCCCCATTCACCTTGAATAGCAATAGTTAAAGGAGTCTGTGCGGTATTTATAAAATTAGTTAAGCCATTTTTATAGGCATCTATCCCAAGCTGATCTGGCAATCCTGCTTTCTTAGGAACATCTATGATGCTAGAAGTAACCATTAGGCTACTTTACGGCTTATACGTTTACCTTTTTTATCATAGGTTTCGGCATAGTTTCCATCTTGTACCGAAAAAGTTTCACCAGAGGCTCCTAAAAAACGGTCAAAATCATTCACAAATCTTGATAAGCGCTTTAGGTTTTCATCTAGTACTTCTGTGTAATTACCTTTTTGTAATATCACTATCTCACTTGAATTACCAAGAAAATCGCCTTGAAAAACGGCTCTTTTTATACGCTTTCCTTTTTCATCTAAGGTTTCAATGTAATTCCCTTTTATGCCGACACGTGCAATCATATATTTTTAATTAAATGGTTATCAATTTTAATACGTTCACAAAATAAGAATTTTATATCGCCATTTTGTGTCGTTTTATTTTTAAATTTATATCGACATACTTTGGCGAGGTACATTTATAAATTTGAATATTAAATAAAATGGCAAATTATAAACTATTGAAACGACTGTCCTGCATAATGCATCTTGTAACGAGTAAAAGTGGTATTTCAAAAACTGAAATGATTGACAGATTGTTTGAAGATTTTGATATTGACACAACATCTCGTACACTAGAAAGGGACTTGAAAAATTTGAAAGATGATTTTGGTATTGAGATTAATTACAGTAGATCCATACGTGGTTATGTCTTAGAAGAAGACGAGCGTCAGATAAGTAGTTTTTTGAAGTTTGCTGAGTTTTCTTCCTTAGCAGAAATGTATGAAGAAGGAATTAAAGATTATAAATCTTTTAATAAATACATTATTCCAGATGATAGTTCAGATTTCACAGGGTTGCATAATATGGCTAGGATAGTTAAGGGAATTACGCTTTCGCGAAAGCTAAAATTTACCAAAGAGAATTATTATAAAGAGACTAAGAAGACATATACAGTTACTCCATTACGTTTAAAAGAATATTTGAACAGGTGGTACTTAATAGCGGTTCCTGAAGGAGAGAAAGAAATCCGAAACTTTGGTATTGATAGAATATCAGATTTAAAATTGACAGATCTGCCAAGTGATTTGTCTCAAGACTTTGAGGCTCAAATTAAGCTGTATGAAGATATTGTAGGTCTTAATTACAACGAATCCAAGAAAGTTGAAAAGGTGATTTTAAGTGCTGATAATAAACAATTAAAGTATTTAAGGAGTTTACCGCTTCATAAATCACAAGTTTGTATAGACGGATTAGATGGTAAATGGAGAGAAGCAATTTTTCATATTAAGTCCAACTATGAATTTGAAACGCAAGTCTTGAAAATGGCTGGAATGGTAGCTATTAAAGAACCTATATGGCTTAGAGAAAAAATGAAAAATCATATTGATAGTATGCAAAAACTATACATCGATTAGAATATAAAGAACAAATATGTTGAAAATAAAGCAAGGACAAAAACTTAGAAATTTCTTAAATAATAATGAAGACAATTTAACCTTCAATGTTTTTACAAGACTCTTGTATCTAAATGAGGCCTCTTTTGTAGAAATAGTAAAAAATGCTTTTGGGATAAAGTACGATCTCCATAATTTGAAAGAGATTACTTTCTGGCCTAGTTGGAATGCCTTAAATACTCAAAATAACAAGAGGGTAATTCCTGATTTGTTTTTAAGATGCGACGATTACGATATTATTATTGAAGCTAAACGTTATGATTTAGGACAGCAATATGATGGGCAATGGGAAAACCAAATTAATGCCTATCTAAATGAATATGGGAGTGACAATAAGAGACTTCTGTATATCCCTTTAGGCGGGATGAGTTATAGTAAATTCAATAATACTGTAGCTGATATGTATCAGTCCTATTGGTTTCAATTAGCAAACGCTTGCGAGCGATCACTTGGTGAGCTTTCTGACAATGATAATAGCACCTCTAAAATTCTAGTTGACATATTGAGAATATTAGCCTTTTATGGTCATACATCCCTGAAAACACTTAATTCCTTACCTCAAATTAAAATTACAACAACACCTAATTATTTTATAAATGGCTAGAGAAAAAACACAAGAAGCGCTTTGCGATGTTCGTAAAGCATATAGATTAATATTTGCATATCAAAGACGTATTCTTGATTCAATAAGACTACTTACTCAGGAATATGAAGTGTTATATGGTGGACCCAAGTTTGCAGGTCGTCCTAAATTCAAACGTTTTGAATTTGATAGGTGGAGTTGGGATTATTTGCCACTTTATCAGGCAATATTTAAGTTCAGGATTAATAAAGAATTTGAATTGTCAATTTATATAAACGCAGACAATGGGTTCTTCCTAAATGATAGAGGTAATCATCTTGATAGGACTAACCTAGATAGGTTTGAGGATGCTGAAGACAGTAATTCATATATCACTTTAATTATTGCGAACGAGCACTTCAATCACGAGCAAAGAGTTGCGCTTAACAATAGACTAATTACTAATAAAATCACAGATAATAAGTTGAGTGGCGAACATTTTATTGCTAAACGCTATGACTTAGAAGACTTAATAGATGTCCAGTCAATAAAAGCTGTAAGAGCAAATTTTAAGAGCTATTGCTTTAGCGTAGACCCAAACCTTAAAATATTCTCTTAATGACTAAACCACGCTACTTAACTAAATCCAGATTTAAGTTGGCATTAGACTGCCCAACTAAACTGTTCTACACTAGAAAGAAAGAATATGAAGATTCTAGCGAAACCGACACTTTCTTAGAAGCTCTTGCACAAGGAGGTTTCCAAGTAGAAGAATTGGCTCGTATGGAATATCCAGATGGCGTTGCCATTCTTGGTGAGGATTGGAACTATCAAAAACTTGCCAATAAAACAAATGAGTTATTAAGTAGAGAAAATGTTGTTATTTTTGAAGCAGCATTCTTATTTGAAGGGCTATTTATTAGAACAGACATACTGGTAATGCAAGGCAATAACATCAAATTAATTGAGGTAAAAGCTAAATCTATAGATAGTGCTCATCACGATAGTTTCATAAATTCAAGAGGTGGTTTAGGTTGGGCGGATTATCTGTATGATGTAGCATTTCAGAAATATGTAATGCAAAAATGTCATCCTGAATGGAATATTACACCCTATCTTAATCTAGTTGACAAATCAAAAAAGACTACTGTTAATGGATTAAATCAACATTTTAAAATAACTCAAAATAGCGATTTAAGAACGGGAATAGTAACATCACCTGGACTTACTAAAGAACACATAGGAGATTCTATTCTTTGTAACATAAATGTCGATGCCGAAGTGCATTTAATTCACAATGAGAATCCGCTTTTTGAAGCTCAGTCATTTGAAGATTGTGTTTTGTTTTTTAGAGACAGCTATAAAAATGACATCCGTTTGGATACGCCTATTTGCAAGCATTGTAAAGGCTGCGAATACAGAGTTGATGATACTGATTCAGAAGTTAAAAGTGGGTATCACGAATGTTGGACAAATCAGTTATCGCTTTCGCGAAAGCGTATTTCAGAACCTAAAAGTTATGATGTATGGAACTTTAGAGGCAGCGGAAATCTTTTTGACCAAGGCATTGTCTTTATGGATCAAATTGAACCACATCACGTCAATATAGAACTAGAAGCAAATGTGATTAGTAATTCTGAACGCAGATGGTTGCAGGTAGAAAAAAATAAAGATGGAGACAACACTCCACATTTTGAGGTTGACGGGTTACGTGAAGAAGTGAATCGCTGGAAGTATCCTTTAAATTTTATTGATTTTGAAACTACTGCGGTGGCCATACCATTTACTGCAGGCAGAAAACCATACGAGCAATTAGCATTTCAATATAGTCATCACATTGTTTTTGAAGATGGCACTATTGAGCATTATTCAGAACACCTTGACACAAAAATCGGTCATTTTCCAAATTTCGATTTTGTGAGAGCCTTGAGAGATTCTTTGTCTAAAAATCAAGGTTCAATCTTTAGGTATCACAATCACGAAAACACCATACTTAATAAAATCTATGGGCAGTTACTAGAATCGAAAGAAAACGATAAAGATGTTCTTATTTCATTCATTGAATCTATTAGCCATAACACAGGAAGTTCTGCTAGGACTTGGTCTGGTTCAAGAGATATGATAGACCTCTTTCAAGTGGTAAAGAATTACTATTTCCATCCAGAAATGAACGGAAGCTTATCTATAAAAGCTGTTCTTCCTGCGGTCTTAAATACTAGTGAAGTGATAAAGGAAAAATATGTAAAACCAATAAGTGATATCAACCTAACCTCTAAAAACTTCCCGCAAGATTATGTGTTTCTTCAGTTTGAAGATGGAAATGCTATAAGTCCATATAAGGCATTACCATCTGTTTATGAAAACTGGTCGCAAGAACAATTAGATAATGCATTAGCAAATATAGGAGACATTGCAGATGGTGGAACTGCTCTAACAGCATACGCAAAATTGCAGTTTGAAGATGTGACACAAGAGGAACGTGATGCACTTGAAAGTGCGCTACTTAGATATTGTGAACTTGATACTCTTGCAATGGTTATGATCTATGAACACTTTAAGGAATTGATAAAATTATAATGAAATAAAAAATGAATTTAAAGTAATAGTAAAATCAACGTAAATTAATATATTTGAAAAAAGACCAAAATTAACTTACAAATATGGCAATAAATTACACAACTAGAAATAATCCTAAAAAGACTGATGATAAACAGGGGTTAGGAATGAAAATAATATATTTTGCTTTAAATTTTATACTAGTTCCATTTAGTGCATATCAAACTTATGTGGGGTATGAAAAATTTTTAGGAGGAGAAAATTCATCTTTCTCGATTGCTGCGCTAGCAATTGCTGCTGTAAGTGGTTTGATTTTCTTTGGCCTTAATTACACCATTATGGAAAGACGTGTGGCTGGCAAGCCGCACCTTAAACACATTTTTGGATATTTATTACCATTAGCAATTAGTTTTTTTGGAAACTTTAATTCTATTTATAGTGCTCAAATGAAAGGTGAATTAGTAGCTGATGAGTTGTCTATTTATTCAACAACACTTAATAATACTTATAACACGGCTATATCAGAAATGGATAAATCAACAGGATTGTTTGATTTAAAAACTAATCTTGATGCTGAATTATCAAATTTGAAATTTCAAATGGAAACTCCACCAAAAGGCTATGGAAAAGAAGCTGATAAAAAATGGAAAGAGATTATTAAATTGTTTAGTGATTATAACTTAGAGTATAATGGTTCTTCAACTACTAATATGACTAGAATTCACGTAAAGACATATGATAATTTTCAGAATGCAGCAACGAGCTATTTCAATGCTTTACAAAAGTCAAAAATAGCTGATCTCGACAGAATTTTAGATCCAGTAAAGGCTAATTACAAAAAGGTAAATGACAGATATGATTTAATGGTGAAAAATGACTCTATAAAAGCCGGAGGATTTCAAATGCTTGAAGATCTTAGAAAAACAAATAATGATTTGATAGGAAATCCTGTAAAAAGTTATTTAGGAAGTTTAAATAAGGTTGATTTTAAGTTTACTGAATTAGCTGAAAGTGATGTAAGGCAGTTGAGTAACATCGGTCATTCTCTAGAGAGTGCTTTTGTAAAGTGGGAAAACCCAGTAGCAACTTTTTTTGCTTCATTTTTCAGTTTAATTATTGATTTAATACCTCTTGGTTTTCTATTTCTAGTTTTTCCATACAACTCAAATAAAAGAAAAAATGCAACAACTGGTCCAAGAAGTTTATAAAATATAATTATGGCTAATAATAAACCAAGAATAAAAATAAATCGAAAATCTATTGATGAATTAGATCTTGTTCGTAAAGAAGAAATTTTAAAAGAAAAAGATATAGAAAGTGAAGTTGTGTCGGATCCTTTTCCTGGTGATGAACCAACAGCTGGTCCGTATCCAAAAGATATTGTTGAAAATCCTTTCCCTGGTGATGAACCAACAGCTGGTCCGTATCCAAAAGATATTGTTGAAAATCCTTTCCCTGGTGATGAACCAACAGCTGATCCGTATCCAAAAGATATTGTTGAAAATCCTTTCCCTGGTTATGACCCACTTGGTTCTGAAGATCCAAAAAATTTGATAACTCCTCCAACATCACCTAATGTAGATTTGATTATTGATCCCGAAATGCCTTATTTTTTCGTTTTCGGAAACTCTACTGCAGGTAAATCCGCAATGCTATCAGGTCTCTTATATTATATTCAAACATCTAGAATAGGCCAATTAAGGTCACTTGGTCTCAATGATCAAGCACATCATAGAAAAGGAGATTACGCCTTAAGCCAAATGACTAAAAAAGTTAGAAATGGTGAGTTTATTGCTGGTACTCAAACTTTAGATACCACTGAGTTTGTTTTTCCAACGGAAATTAATTTAGAATTTGAGCCTAATGGAAAAATGAGCATGCCATTTTGCTTATTAGAAATGGCTGGAGAAGATTTAAGAGAAATAGAATTACGTGACGAAGGTAAGACAGGTGGTGATTTTGATGCACGTATCAATGCATATTTGCAGCATCCAGATTGTAATATGAAATTTATTTGTGTTGTAGATGTAGATACTCCAGAAAATAGTGAAGATTTAATAAATCAATTTTTGATGTATGCCCATAAATCAGGACACACCTCTAACCCTGTTCTAATCACGGTAAATAAATGGGATAAAATTGCAGATCAATATAGCAGTGTAAAAGATTATTTAGAGGACAAACTACCTATTCTTACTAATAATTTATTTGACGACAATAGAGACATGGCTTATATGAAGTTTTCTATTGGTGATGTTGTTTCAGATGCTATAAATGGAGATTCATACAAATTTCAGCCAGAAGATTCTAGAAAGCTTTTAGATTGGATGTATGAGACAGCAACAGGTCAATCATTAAATGAACAAGTTGAAACATCTGTATTAAGCAAATTTATCAAATCCATAAAAAACATATTTTCGAATGAGTAATATTGGATACGCAGTATTTGGAATGCCTAAAGGCTTGGCAGTAGTTTCTAATGGTTTGTTCAAGACTTTAAACTTAGACAAGTCTCTTTATTTAAATAATGTACACGTTGTTTTAGAAAAAGATGAACAAGTGCTTATGATTAGAAGAATACCATCTAATCCAAATGATCTAGAAAAGAAAGATGCATTACTTGTCGCACTTTATGAAAAGGCCTTGCAATATGGTGAAAATCGAGCAGGTGGTTTTGTAGGAAGCGCGATTTGCTTTAAAGATCAAATGCCTAATGCAGATGAAATGATTTCTGGACTGACATATCTATTTTCTAAGATGAAAGAAAATGTAGATGTAGATAATCGTTTTACATCCATAGATTCTTCTGGTTGGAATATTAAATTACCTGATGCCAATAAAAAATTTGGATTAGAGGATAGCAAATTAATGTATTCACCTATAACTACAACAAACAAGAACATAGTAGTTAAATTAGGCAGCCTAGATAAAGAAGCGGCTTCTCTTCTTTACAATTTTGCTTTAAATAGAACTTTTCATTCGGTTGACTATGTTTATGCTAGTAGCTCTAAGGCTGTAACAGATAAAATAAAATCTAAGGGTTTTCTACAAGTCCCGTTTACTGAGTTTTTTAATTATAACAAACATTTAAATTATTTTAGAGACAGACAAACAAAGGATACTGAGAAATTAGAATTTATAAAAAAGAACGCCACTGATTTACAAAAAAAATCAGAGTTGTATACTAACGAATTAAGAACCTTAGAAAGTAAATTTAATGCTGGTAAAAACAGTCTCAATAATCTAGAAAAAGAAATTACAAAAGCCGAAACCAAACTATCGGAAATACGTAATAAAGCAAGGTCCATTAATACAGTTTCACAGCACTCAAAAACAAGTAATAACAATAGAAATTCTTCTAATGAATTTGAACAAAAATACAACTCATTAAAAAGAACAGTAGATAGTGCTTCTACAGCTATAATAAATCATACTCATTATAATTATAACACAAATAGTAAAGATGGGTTAAATGAATCTATCGTAGAAGGATATTTTAAAACGTTACCCAAAAGAAAATCAAAAGCTAGACTTATAAGGATTAGCTTATATGCTATACTACTTATCCTATTACTTGCTTTTCTTGGCTTATATTTATCAGAAAGATCAAATTTCAAAGATTTTAAAGATCAAACCAAAAATGAAGAACAAAATGCTCGTGATAACGAAATTGCTTTAGAAGAAGAAAACAAAATAACTGAAGAGCGATTAAGTAAATTAAAAAAGGTTGAAAAAGGTAGTTCAACATTTAATCATGAGAAGTTCTACGAGTTAGCAGAAGGGCTTTTAAAAGAGCATCTTGCAGGTAAAACTAATGAAAAGGAAAAGAAATATATAAATGAACGCAAATGGGAATTTTATGAGTTTGATTATACCAATGAAAGATTAGTTAAAAAATTAGCTCCGAGTTCTCAATCAACATATTTTATTTCTAATACTGATAAAACCATTAAGAATTTAAACCCTTATCTTAAATGGAAAGGAAAAGAGAAAATCCCAGAATTATTAAAGGAGTATCAAGAAAAAGAAGATAATGACATATATGAATTTATAGATCAAAAAGTTTTGAGTAGTGATGATTTAATCGTTAAACATTTTGAGTGGATGATAGAGATCATACTTGAGAAAGACAATAGAGAAATAAGCGATTTAAAAATTGGCGAAAAAATTAAACTACCATTTTATGATCTTAAACAGTAATTGTAATGGATAATATAGGTTACGCAATTTTTAAAAGATCTTCTATTCTAACAATAGATTCAAACGGTATGTTTGAAGATTTACAGTTGCCAATTGATTTAAATTCCTTAATACCATTAATTCAAGTAGACCAGAGATTACTTTGTTTTAAGAGAGTTGCAAGTAGAAAAAGCAACCCAAATATCAAGGATGCTTATTTAGTTGTACTAATGGAATGTATTGGAGACAGTTCTCAAAATTATGTTTTAGGAAGCGCTATATCTTTTAAAGAATACGAAGTAAACGAAGCCAAGATAATTGATGGAGTGCACTATTTATTAAGTCAATTAAAACGTAATTTTAAAAGTGATTATAATATTGAAGATAAAGATCTTGGTGTTTTATTACCTAGTACCAATAAAGATTTTAAAATTTTTAAAACCGAAAAGTTAATTCAGTCATCTACAAATTCTAATTTATTAGGGTTTGACACCATTTCTTTTACAGGTAATGATGCAAAAAGCTTTTTATATAATTTTCAAAAACATCAAGCATTAAGTAATATTTCCTCTTTACTATTAAGTGATAAAATCATCAATGGTAGTTTAGAAGGTAGAAATATTCAACATATACAAATAAAGGCTTTAATACAGCTGGAAGAACTAAAAACGGATAGATCTAAGCCAATAAATCAAAATGTAGAGAAAAAGCAATCAAACCCTAAAATTAATCAAGTAATAGTAGAGAATGATGAAATTTTAAAAAACAGAAATTTATTTAGAGCTCTTTCTTTAGTGTTTTTTTGCTTGTCAATTCTTTTAGGGGTCTTATTAATAACTCAAAACAATACACCAATAAATAAAACAACAGATAGCTCCATCTATGAAATAGGTGATGATTTATTTATTAGTTATAATAGATATAACGTGAACGTAAGAAGTTCACCCAATACAGATTTTGGGGATAGTAACGTAAAAAACACCTTGTCTGATGGAGATAAGATCTATTTATTAGGATTTGATAAAGAAACGCTTTGGGCAAAAATTCGTTATGATGAAAATAATGAAGTTGGTTATGTTTCTAATAGGCTTATATCTAAACAAATCGCCACTAATAGAGTACAACCTGTTTATAAAAAAGCTGTGATTAATTATTCATATTCTGGTGCACCTATTTATACATCTCCAGCAGAGATAATAAACAATACAACAGATGTTATTACTTATCTACAAGAAAATCATAATATTCTTGTTAAGAACAAAGATTTAAGACTTAATTCTTATAGTGTAAGTTTTAAAAAAAATAATAAAACATACCACGGATATATAGAAGGGAAATACTTTAATTATCAATAACAGTAAATTTTATAGTGCATGATTGAGTTAATTCAAAATACAGGAATCCAATTTATCGAGATTCCTTTAAATATAGATGAGGAAGATAATTTAAGTAGCGAAAAAAGCTTTGCAGAAGAGATCATTTTTGATGAAAGCGGCAAAGAGGAATCAGGCTCTATATTATTCCCTTACAAATGGAACGATAGTTATGTAGATTTTGACTCTATTAATGCAGAGGCGATAGATCAAAATGGAAATGTAATTCCAGAAGAAATAAGAGAAGATTTTGTAAAGATTATTGATAAAAAGAATATTTATAAAATTAGAGGTAGAGAGGCGCTTGATATTTATTCAGGTCATTGGATTCCAATTCCTTATTTTAGAACAAGAAATGATCAATCAAAACCTTTTCATTCAGGACCGCAAGACTGGTGTAGAATGTGGGTAGGAGAAGTAGATTTAGAAACTAAAAGAAAAGAAAACTGTACTCATAAAATTGTACTCGCATTTGACACGGACACGTCTAGTATTGAACAAAATAATTATTTAAAACCAAATGAGTCTGATGCTACTCATTCAGGAAATACGCGGTTTAAATGTGTAATAAAAGAGCGTTTCTTTACTTCATTTTACAGTAGAGAAGATGTTGACACATGGTTAACTAATATTTATGATCTGAAAGACTCTAAATCAAAGAATTATTTTAGACACTTTGCAAACTATTTTGTTTTATTAGACATTTTAGATAAAGCAGGAGGTTTTCCTGAAATCGCATTATTAACTGGTGATAAAGAAATAGAAACAGGTCTAGTACTTGATATAGGAAACTCTAGAACTTGTGGATTAATTGTAGAAACAACTTCACCTAACTCAAACGTTACATTTGATTTTACTTCATCAAAGAAAATTGAAATCCGTGATTTATCATTACCATACAAAATCTATAATGAACCATTTGAAATGCAAGTTGCATTTGCCGAAGAAAAATTCGGAAATGAAGCTAGTGATTTCTTTGATGATGTATTTCAATGGCCAAGCTTGTTGAGAGTTGGTAAAGAAGCAGTTCGATTAACTTCTATCTTTGAAAGCGAAGACTCTCAGGCAACTATGAGCAGTCCAAAAAGGTATTTATGGGATTACAGTGAGTCAAACTTGCCATGGATTAAAGTTGATAAAGATGGTTACATAGGATATAGTAAATCTAAAAACTTAAAAAAGGCGGCATTATTTGGTATTGCTGAATACCTAAATGTTGATGGAACTTTAAATGAAAGTGGATTGCCTGCAACAGAAAGCAATTATTCTAGAGCATCATTAATGACTTTCGCTTTAGTTGAAATTATATATCAAGTCATTTCTCAAATTAATAGTCCTGATTTCAGGAAAGACATGGGGAATTCCTCTTTTCGTCGAGTTTTAAAGAATATAGTTATTACGTGTCCAACTGCTATGACAACAAAAGAGCAGATCTATTTGAAAGGGTCACTAGAAACAGCTATATCTTTAGTAAAAAAACAATATCCAAATATTTTACATGATCAGCTTAAAGTTCATCCTTCAGAAAATGAGATGTCATTTGATGAAAATAAAAAAAGTTGGAAATATGATGAAGCTACTTGTTCTCAAATCACTTATTTATACAGTGAATTAGTTGATAAATTTAGAGGGAAACATGAGCTGTTTTTTAAATATAAAGGGAAAAAGAGACAAAACACCTTGCATCAAGACAAAGAATCTGTAACGATTGCAAGTGTTGATATAGGTGGTGGAACGACAGACTTGATGATTTGTAATTATCAGGCAGATGCAGAATCAGAAGTTCCAATATTAAAACCAATCCCTGTTTTTTGGGAAGGCTTTAATGTTGCTGGTGATGATATTGTAAAACGAATAATAGAATTTGTAATACTACCAAGTTTTGAAAAATACATTAAAGAAAATAATGGAGTAAATGTAGATGAAACGCTTAATTATTTATTTGGAAATAATCTAGGTAATCAAGCAGCTACTCATCGAATTTATAGAAAACAATTCGCAAATCAAGTTGCTACATTTTGTGCTTATGACGCTCTAAACCACGTATTAAGTAATGCGGTAAATCGTAAAAAGAAAATAGGTCATATTTTCAAATCGTATCCAAAGCCGAAAAATAACTTAATACCATACATAGAAGAGATTATTCAAAACAAATGTAAGCTGCCTGCTTTTGACTTTTTTGAAGTGTTAATTGATTTCGACACCAGTTTAATAAACTACGCCATAGCTGATATTATAAAGCCTGTAATAGATCAATTAACTACTTTAATTGGTGTTTTTGATTGTGATATTTTACTGTTATCAGGGAAGTCAAGTAACCTCGGTATAATTAGAGAGTTGTTTGAGAAATCATTGGTATTAAGTCCTGATAAAATAATAAACTTTGGAAGTTATAAATTTGGTGATTGGTATCCATTTGCTGACTTTGGAGAGGTTAAAGATCCTAAAACAACAGTTAGTGTAGGTGCTTTAGTAGCTTTTCTTAGCGATATAAATCGTTTGGATAAATTTAGAATCGACCTAAGTCAACTAGGCAATATTCAATCTACAGCTGAATATTTAGGAGTATTAAGCGATGATTTTTCAAGGATTAAAGACGATAAAATCATATTTGATAAAAATAAGTTTGAAGGTAGTTTTAAGTTTTTTGGAGCACCTATTTCTATAGGTATGCGACAACTTCCTTCGGAAGACTGGATTGCTACTCCTTTGTATGTTTTTGGATTCAAAGATGATCATCAAAAAGAATTACTTACTAATGAAGATTTCGAATACCCATTTACGATAACCATCAATAGAAATGAAGACGATAAAGAAGAGTTATTAGTTGATGATATTATCATTATTGATAAAAAAGGCTACGAAATAGACGGAGAAGCTTATTTTACTTTACTCTTCAAAACATTGCCTACTAGATTGGAATACTGGAAAGATAATGGCTCATTTTTACTGAAAAATTATTCGGATGAATAAATTAAGAATCAATCCAGGAGGAAATAAAAGGAATCAAAATCAAGGTTCGGAGATAGAACAGAAAAGGCAAAACCTTAATCCTGAAGAAATCAACGAAACTATACAACATTTTTTGGTTAAAAACTCTACGGAATTTACAATAGAAGATCTTAGAAGTTTCCAACAAGTAAATCAAAAGAGCACAGATTTATTTATAAGTAATTCTAATAAAGTCATTGATAAGTTATTTGCTATTTCAAAATCACTTTTAGAAAGAAATAAAGAGGTTAAAGAAAACAGACCTGACATCATAGCTTTATTACCAGAAGTGTTTGAAGAGTTGGCTCCACTCATTTCTGAGGTAATAGAAGATGGTAAGGGAAATAACACTACATTTTTGACGACATTAATAGATGAGTTAAACAATATAGATGAGGAATTGAAAAAGGAAATATTTTCTATTGACAACCTTTATAATAGGCTTAGTCAGATGCTTCAAAAGCTACAAGTATATAATATTACCCAACAAAAATACATTTATCGATCAATAGCTAAATCACTTAATCAAAATATTTCTGGTTATAATTTAGTTTCACCTGAAGACGGGAACTTTGTGGATTTAAAATTCCATGAGACGATATCAGGAAGCGGTCAAAGGATTTCACGCGGTTTAAGTTATATTCTTTTAGACGCTGATACAGACGAAGTTTTAAAATTTGGAAACGTAAAAACTATCTAACCATGCAAAATATTCACAATCGATTTGACAAAATAAACGCAACGACCGAAAAAGTAATTTCAGCTTTTCAAGATGGTGTTAAATGGATGCATGAACATGCTGATTCAGCAACAAAGGAAACTAAAATTAAGTTACTTCAAGAGAGTAAAAGAAATTTAAATAGAGTAATTAAAGCTTCTCAAAAAAGACCTTCTGTTGCAATTTTTGGACAAAGTCAAGTAGGAAAGTCATTTTTAGTAAGAAGTTTAGCTAAATCACCTAAAACGGCCAAATTAGAAATTTTAAACTCAGTCACAGACGAACGAATTGATTTTCTGCAAAAAATAAATCCTCCTGGAGGAAGAGAATCTACAGGAATTATAACACGATTTTCTACAAGTAAACCTACTAATGTAAATCCTGAATACCCATATAAAGTAGAGCTATTGAGTCAGCTAGATGTTGCTTCTATAATTATAAATGGGTATTTAGAGGACATTCAAGATTATATAGAAGAATTAGATAAGGAAGAGATTCTAGATAAAGTAGCCAAATTAAAATCTGAAAACAGTATCCAAGGAATAAGCGATTTAAATGAGGATGAAGTTTATGATTTCAATGATTATTTAACGAGTAATTATAAAGACGATTACCGAATAAAATACTGCGAGAGTATTGATTTTTTTACTGATCTAATTACATTGTTACCAAAAACACCTTACAACAGAAGATGGGAATTACTTCACTTCTTTTGGGGTAAAAATGAGTTTCTCACAACTATTTTTAATCGACTCAGTGAAACGCTTAATGTAATTGGGTTTTCTAAAGTTGCTTATGTAAATGATAAAGCCATTATAAACGGCATTAAGGATCCACAATTTAGTAATACTACAAATATTCTAGATGTAGAAAGAGTAAAAGAAATGTTTCATACTCCATCTTTAGAGGAACTTTCAATAATCAACAGAAACGGGTCAATTAGAAGTGTTCGTATAAGCGAATTTAGTTCACTTATTAAAGAGTTACATTTTGAAATCCCGAATGATTTTGAAGAAAAGGAAGAGAAAAAATTTCTGTTATACACAGATGTTTTAGACTTTCCAGGAAGTAAAAGTCGAGATAAAATACCGGAAACAGTATTTAATTCGAACAAAGAAAATGCTAAGCTATCGATGTTTGTTAGGGGGAAAGTGTCTTATCTTTTTTATTTATATAATCGAGATATTGGAATTTCTACACTTTTATATTGTATGGATAATGAACCGCCTTTGGTATCAGAATCACCAGGATTATTAGATCAATGGATTAAAAGATATATTGGGAATAGTCCTGAGTCTAGAAAGCAACACCAAGATAAAGTTTTGAGCTTATTGAAATCAGAGAACGTTCAATTTGAGGTGGATCACATTTCACCGCTCTTAATTGCTATGACAAAATTTAATGTGGAGTTAAGTGGAAAAGGTGGCGCCGAAGTGCTAAACGATCCTGATTCTCATAATTCAAAATGGCACGCACGTTTCAAAGAGAATTTTAGCAATTACATGAGTAAGCCTGTTGAAGATAAATGGACAGAGAATTGGTCTAGTTTAAATGAATCATTCAAATTTATATTCCCAATACGAGATCCAGGATTTTCGGGAGCTTTTTTTGAAGGATACGAACCTATGAATCAATCAGAAACAAGAATCAGACAAGAAAAAGTTGGAATTATTAAGGATATGGAAATATCGTTTAAAAGTTCAAATATCACTTCTGATTTTATTTTTGATAAAGACACATTATGGAAAGAGTTACTAACTCCTAATAAAACGGGAATAGATTATTTATGTAAATACTTAGAGCCTTCATCTCATCCAATAAATATGTTGACGCAACTTCAGAGTCTTTATGATGGTGCAGTTCAGCAAATATTAGAGGTTTTGGAAAGTGAACATTCATCAGGTGATATGGATGAAGACTTAAGACAAGCCAAAATTAAAGGTGCAATGGCCTTTACTGCTATTTTGAGTCTAAGTAACAATCTGGATAGTCCTTTAAGTAATTATTTGAAGCAAATTGCAACTACAGAAAATGAAGTTTGGCGTTTACTATATGAATTTAAGTTTAATCTCCGAAAAGAAAATTCAGAAGAAAACATTGATTATTCAAAAGTGAAATCATTTTTAGCAACTTTGGGGATAGATATTAACCAAAGTACTTCTAAGACTAAAGTAAAAACAGAATTACTTGATTTCTATGATGTAGGTGAAGACGATTTGAATGAGATTTTAAAAAGTCAAATCGGCGTTAATATTGATGAATTACTTTCTACAAAATTGAAAGCTAAAAACAGTAGTGAGCAGTTTGCAGATTTAGTACTTCATCATTGGGCAAATAAACTCACGTCTATTCGTTTTAAAAATGAAGTAAAATCAACTAAGGCAAATAATGAAGTTTTTAGCACCATATTCTCTGAGATTTTAAAAAGTAATTCTAAGCAAAGTATAAAAAATGAAATCATCGAAATCATCGATGAGGAGTTAAGGGAAGGAATTACTAAAGAGAAGTTCAACCTTATATCAAGTTGTATTACAAGTCTTTTAAATAGGTACGTGTTTTCTGCAACTTGGTTATCTAGTAAGCAAAAGGATAAACCTATACAAAGACAGAATGACACACCTATATTTTCAAACACGTCGGTCTTATTAGACGGAACTGCAATTACTAAAGAAATTATTGGGAATGCATCAAAAAATTATATATCAGAGTTTTCATTTGGTGTGAAAGAATTATTTAAAGAAAATGTAAAAAAAGAATATGGTGTAGATAGTGATTTTAACGCTGAAATAAATGCTGAAATTGGGGTCGTTATTAATAAAATTAAAACTGTATAGAATAGAACCCTATGGGACAACAAGAGTTTGAATTTCAGAAATTTAGAAAAAGTGGATCATTACTTCCATTTATAATTACAGCGGCAGTCATTTTATTGCTAGTTTTATTATTGAGAAACTGTAATTCTGCCAATAAATTTTGGAATGGATCTAGTCCAAATTACACTCAAGTAATTCCTGTTTTCCCAGATGAACCAAATTTATTAAAGCCTATTGATACGACAAAAATTATAATACCTGACGACCCATTAAAGCGTCGAATTATATCCAACTTGTTGAATGTCTATGTTCAAGACACGGTTGATTTAAAAGGTTTTTCAAGTAAGTTAATTAATGTCTATTTACAAGATTCTATTAAAGTCACCTACTATGCAGATGCGTATAAACGCGTTCAATTTGAAGTTCCAACGAATAGGCGAAAAGATTTAAAAACAAGTATCAGAAGAGATTTTCCAAAAGTGAAATTCGTTTGTAATGAAGCTATAATTTCTTCTTATCAAACAAAGACTGATCCAGGATTCAACAATCCTGACCACGATTGGTTTTATAATCAAATTGGACTGTATAGAGCATGGAATGAAACCATGGGAGACCCTAGTATTAAAATTGCAGTAATAGATGATTCGTTTGATCCAAAGCATAAGGAACTTGTAAATCAGATAGAAAAGCCTTGGAATGTTTTTGAATATTCAAACCAAATTAAAACATACAATAATAAGCTCATTCATGGTACACATGTCGCCGGAACAGTGGTTGGTGAAATTAATAATGGAGTCGGAATTTCAGGAGTAGCGCCACGATGCAGATTAATTCCTATTCAAATTGCCGATCAAAACGGTATGATGACCACATCTTCCATACTAGACGGAATTTTTTATGCTTTAAAAAATGATGCAGATGTTATAAATATGTCTTTAGGTATAGATTTATCAGACGCTGCGCAACACCTTACGGATGAGCAACAAGAGTCCTATGCTAAAACGATATACAAAGATGAAGCTGCAATGTGGAATGAAGTATATGAAATTGCAGAAAAAGAGGGGGCGATTATTGTTCAAGCGGCCGGAAACTCATCAGTTATTTCTTCTTTAGATCCAATGAAAAGGTCAAAAGTTTCCATTATTGTAGGAGCTACAGATAGAAATGATAATAAGGCAAAATTTTCTAATTATGGAGATGGTGTCGATATTTATGCACCAGGTGTTGGTATTTATAGTAGTATTCCTAACCAAGAATTTGATGAATTAGACGGAACGTCAATGGCTTCGCCAATAGTAGCAGGTTGTGTGGCATTAATTAAATCTGTGAACAAGGATGTCTCAGTAGATGATATAAAAAAACTGATGAATGAAACTGGAGAAAATGTGAATGGGACTAATAAAAAGCTAATTCGAATAGATCAAGTAATATTAAAATTGACAGCCTTATGAGTATAGTCAAAGAATCCAGTTTAGGAAGTATTAAGTCCGTGTTTAATGATGATGCATCAAATAGTCACTACTATAAAATTATTCATAAGACTATTAATGGGCGGATAACAAAATTAGAGTTTGCAAAACCAATTATACAAGTCAATCAAGGCAGTATTAGTTGGCAATCAAAATTTGATGGGCCATATCTTAATTATACGTCATTAAATGCAGAGAGTAAAGAATATGTTGACTCCATTATTCAAGATTCTTTAAACTCAATGGCAAGTTTATTAGAGGGAAACAATGATCCTGATTTTCTAGATAATATCATTGAGATACCAAACGAAGAATCTATCTTCTACACTAAAGATTCGAGTAACAAAATCAATGTTATTCTTACAGAATGGGGTTATACAAATGACGAGCAACAACGAAAAGAAGGTGTTTTAAAAAAAATATTTACTTCAGCAATTAAGGCGTCACTTATTGTCAAATTTAAATCTGCCAAAAATGAAAAGCTAGAAGGCACAAAAGCTGTTATTACTTCTGAGGACGTTAATTTCAGCGGAGTCTCTGATAATGAAGGAGTGATCAAATTAAATAATTTAGATAAAGGAAATACAATTTTTATTAGTAGTCCTGATAATACCTTTGATGAAGTAAACCTAAAAATAGGTTCTATTGATGAACACACCATTATAGTAGAAAGAAAATTCACTTTATTATTTCAAGTAATTACATCTAATAATATAACTGTTGCTAACACTGATTTCTTTTTTAAATCTGAATTATTTCAGAATTTAAAACTTCAAACAGATAAGAATGGAAACTGTTTAGTGAAGCATACCGAAATAGATGGAGATTTTGAAATGTTTTCAAGTTCAGGTGATCAATTATTACAAGAAATTCTACCCAGTGAAGATCAGACTTATAACATAGTATATGATCCTCCAGTTGAAGAGGGTTTAATCGATTCATTAGAGCCACCTATTATTGATAATATTGAACTTGAGTTTTTAAATTGGCGAAAAAAACCAATTGCTCAAAAACAAATTGAAATCTACGGACAAAATGGAAAAGTAAATTACGTTACTGATAAAAATGGAATTGTTCCAATTGATAATTTAAGCAAGGATATCGAGTATGGTATTTTTATGAATTTCAAAGGAACTAATTGGAAAACGGAATTTACACATACGGATAAATCAAAATATTCATTTGTAGTTAAAAGAAGACGCGTATTATGGTGGTGGCTTCCATTTGTCTTTTTTTTTTTACTCTTACTACTAATACCTACTGAGATTACACATGAATATACCGTATTAGACAAAAGTACAAAAGAGCCTATTGAGGCTGCAGATATTTCAAGTTCACAAGCAAGTATTTATCAAGCACAAAAATATAATGATAAAACAGATAGTATAGGAAAACTTTCTATAGCTTATGGTAAATATCCACTATATAAACAAATCTTTGGAAGCCCGAATTCTGATGTTTTTGCTAAAAAAGCAGGATATGAGAGCCTACAAGCACTAGTGCCATTAGGTTATTTTAAAACTAGAGAAAGTGTAATCTATCTTAATAAGTTACAGCCTCCATTGAATTCAGAACCAGTATTGGCTTGTGGCGGAGGAGAGAATTATAGTGGATCAGGAAATCAAGTTAAACGATTTGATTTAGGAAGTTCTGACAGTAATTTTTTATTTGAATACTATAATGATACCGAGTTAGATATCATTAGTGTTTATTGTGATGATGGTTCATTGTTGTTTAGAGTAGAAACTACAACCGATACGGTAGATTTTCAGGACTCAAAAACTATTTATGCTCCATGTAGATATATTACTGTAGAAGTAATTGGAGAAACTAATTGGGGAATAAAAGTAAACTGTCCTTAAAGATAGTCGTGTTATTTTAAATTATCTAAACAAAAGGATTAACCTCCGCAGGTGTCCCACTGGGATAGCCCCAAGCCACATATTGAGATTTATTGTCATCTACATCGAGGTGCACAAAGCGCTTCCCTACTCCAATCCGTTTAAAACCAACGTCTCGTGCGGTAGTAACAAGGTGATTACGTATAAATTTAGTTGGTGCTTTAATATCTACAGCTTTACACGTAGGGATTTTATGAGACGAACTGGAAACACCGCCTACTTTTTTGTTATGTGATGGACTTCGAGCTCCAGAGTTGATCCATTCAAAA
>CAKZKZ010000742.1 GCA_937124495.1 uncultured Dokdonia sp.
AAGAGAGGAAGTTTCTGAAGGAATTGAAATTGACCAAATTCTAGGGGTCATTAATAATTTTTTACCATTAGGAGTTTTAAATCCTTTAGATTATACATCTAATAAAGATTTTATACTTGCTGTATATTCTGATTATATCCAATCTCGTCTTTATCAAACAGTTCCTTACGAGATAATTAGAGGAGATTATAGAGAAATGTCAGAAATTGATATAGAAGGAGCTATAGGTGGGACATTCAACTACCAGGTACTTGCTAATAAAACAATAGATGATTCAATTTCTGAAGATGTCATAACAACATATAGTCAGAATAATTTCAATACAGGTTTAGATCTTAAGTGTCTACTTTATGAAAATGGAATCCTATTAGATCTAACGTATCCTACAAGTTATAAAGAAGCTTCAGAAAGATCATTTGACCTAGATTTTTTCATTAAATCTTGCTTGTACCCTCTCTTAGATTAACCCTTTTTTAATAATCCAATTTGATCAATAAGATCATTCACTTTAAATAATTTAGAGATATAAGAGGCTAGTGTTTTATCATAAAACGCTAGTACTCTGTACATGTCCAAAAGGATAAACTTTTGGATAAACTCATTGTAGGAATCACTCAAAATTTTTAACAATAATTAATTTAGAAAAATAGTAATATCATGGAAATAAGAAATGAAGACCTTGTATACATCAAACAAAATTTAGCAATAGAACCTTTAGTAGACAATTGGTATGCTTGGCCACATCTAGTATCGCCAGCAACAGCTGCAATGAATATTAAAGATAGACATTTGAAAATCATGAGTTCGTATGTTCAAAACCCAATGATTCATGCAGCTGCGGTAAAAACACCTAAAATGTTAGGAGGTCCTTTTATAGATTATGAAGGGAAGCGTGTAGATGAAATTCAAGCACTTATTGATAATACAAACGATCAGTGTGGTAAACTTCTAGGTTTAAGAGAAGATATATTTGCTCTTAATGATATGCTTAAAAAAGAAGCTAAAGGATATGCACTTACCGATTTGTATCCTAAAGTTCCAGAGAGTTTACAAGGACTTGTAGAACTGGTATACGATATAAATAACAATCCTTCTTTTCGAATTTTTGAATCATTATTGTATGAGACTGAGTATTATAATGAGTCTCTTCAAAGTTTTAATTTGTTTTTAGTACATGATGATGATTCAAGGTCTTTTGTTTTGAGCACTCCAAAATTGCCTGGAGACGATATTTTAAGAGTCAACTTACCTTTTAAGAGTGAAAAGATTGATCAATTATTTGAAATGGAAGATCACCCTAAAACATTTGGAGAAATTACAGAAATATTTGATATCGATGTAGAAGATATTCCTTTATTTAAATCTTTTTTCACAACAGAAAAGTCTAAAAAATATGAACGTTATACAGGTGATGGTGTACTTACAAGATATTTTGGACACGCATGTATTCTTACAGAAACCAAAGACACAACCATACTAGCAGATCCATTAGTAAGTTACGGGTATGAGTCTGATATATCACGATACTCATATGACGATCTTCCTGAGTCTATAGATTATGTATTAGTCACTCATAATCATCAAGATCATATTCTTTTTGAAACCTTATTAAGGCTAAGACGTAAGATTAAAAACATTGTAGTACCTAAGAGTAATGGAGGTTTCCTTCAAGATCCAAACTTAAAATTAATGTTTGAAAGAATAGGATTTACAAATATCATAGAACTAGGAGAGATGGAAACCATTCATTTTGACGATTGCTCAATCACAGGATTACCATTTGTAGGAGAACATTGTGATCTAGATGTACGAAGTAAATTATGTCATCATGTAGCATACAGAGATGGTTTAAAAGTATTATTTGCTGCAGATTCCTGTGATGTTTCCCCAAGACTTTATGAACGTATTCATAAAGTGATGGGAGATATAGATATTGTTTTCTTAGGGATGGAATGCGAAGGAGCCCCATTATCTTGGTTGTACGGTCCTTTAATGCCAGAAGCATTACCTAGAGATAAGGATGAATCCAGACGATTGGCAGGATGTAATTTCGAACAAGCAAAAGCACTCGTAGATATTTTTAAACCTAGTGAAGTGTTTGTATATGCTATGGGTATGGAACCTTGGCTTAAGTATATAAGTTCTATAAAATATACAGACGAGTCTATTCCTATTGTAGAGTCAAGTAAGTTGTTAGACTACTGTAGAGCAAATAATATAGAGCCAGAAAGACTTTTTGGAGAGAAAATTATTGAATATACAAATGAGCCTGTACTCGCATAAACCATAGACCTGTTTATGAATAGTACATGGGATAGGAACATTTTCAATATCAAAAACATAAAATAATTTTAATACTTAATTAAGAAATCATGTTAAAATCAATAACCATATATACATTAGTATTCTTATGTATATCCTCCATATCCTCCATATCCGCTCAATCCCTGACTCAAATATCAGGGACAATTTCTGGAGAAGATCCGAACGATAAATTAGCGTATGCTTCTGTTATTGTAAAGCAGGATACATTGCTTGTAGAAGCTGTAATAACGAATGATAAAGGGTACTTTAAAATTAAAGATATCAAAGTAGGGACATATACTGTTGAGGTTCAGTTTTTAGGATTTGAAACCTATACATCTCCATTAACGATAGATGGTTCCAAATCTAAAATTAACCTTGGAAACATACCAATAAAATCTGATGTGACATCACTTGAGGAAATTGTAGTAACAGGAGAAACCTCTCAATTATCATTAAAACTGGATAAAAAGGTGTTTAATGTTGGGAAAGATTTAATTTCTCAAGGAGGTTCTGCAGTTCAAGTACTAGATAATGTTCCTTCGGTTGCAGTTGACCCTAGTGGGGCTGTAAGTCTAAGAGGGAATAGTAATGTACTCATTCTTATTAATGGACGGAAATCTGGATTAGCATCGTCTCAAGGATTAGAACAAATTCCTTCAGAAAATATAAAATCTGTAGAGGTTATTACAAATCCATCAGCGCGTTATGATGCGTCTGGATCTGCGGGAATTATAAACGTAATCTTAAAAAAGAATACAAAAGAAGACTTAAGCGGAAACGTAACCTTGTTGACAGGTATCCCTACAGATTATAGAGTTTTAGGAAGTCTTAATTATAAAAAGGGAAAGGTCAACTTGTTTTCTAGTTTAGGGTTTATTTATTCTGATTATGTAGGGCTTTATACAAGACAACAACAAAGTACTATAGACGGTAATAATCTCTTTTTAAATCAGAGAGAAGATGAGGATAGACATGATGATGGTACCTTAATATATCTAGGGATGGATTACTATATAAATGATAAAAATACAATTACAACAGCATTTTATAGAAATAAGACAAAAGATACCGATGAGAATAAATTAAATTTTGATTTTTCAGGAGCAGATATTCCAAACATGCGTATTCAGACAATAGGAAATTCAGAAGAAGAAAGAAGTTATAATCAATTTGAATTTAACTACACAAAAGCATTTGAAAATCCAGGCAAAAAATTTACGGTAGATGTTCAATACGATTTTTGGGATAGTAAAAAAGATTTTAATATTGTAAGAAGAACGATTACACCAGATACAGGAGATACATCTATTATAAATACCAGATCAAATAGAGAAAATGATGATATTGTGATACAATCTGATTTTGTAACTCCCTTAAGTGAAACGGCAAATTTTGAAGTAGGAGTTAAGTATGAAAATAGATTAGTGTCTACAGACTTTGCTGCAAACGAAGAAATTGCAGGGATGGTAAGCCCTATAGATGGTTTTAATAATGGATTAGATTATAAGGAGCAAATATTAGGAGCATATGCCCAATATGGAAATAAGATAAAGAAATTCAGTTATCTGTTAGGGTTAAGAACAGAGTATACAGATATTCAGATTAATGATCAAAATACAGGAGGCGTCTTAACAGATAGTACCTATACAAGATTGTTCCCATCTGTAAATGTGAGCTATGCTTTTTCAAAGAAAGTCTCTGCACAATTAAATTATAGTCAACGTATCAATAGGCCTAACTTATTTCAGTTAAATCCTTTTGCAGAGCTTCAGGACTTTAACTCACGTATTTTTGGAAATATCAACCTGATACCTTCATACACAGATGCCTTTGAATTATCCTTTATACGTAAGTCAAAAGGGCTTGTTATTAATCCTTCCCTGTACTATTCAAAAACAGTAAATAATTTCCAATATTTTACGACTCAGAATGACGAAGATATATTTGAAATATTTTTAATAAACCTAGATGAAGAATCACGATTAGGTTTAGAAGTATCTGCTCAGTATAGGCCTGTAAAATGGTTAGGGCTTATGGCAGAGGTAAATGCATATAGTTTTGATCAAAAAGGAAATATAGACAACACAAATCTAGATTTTTCTGGTGAAACACTAACAGCAAGCTTGGCGACTCAAATTAAACTTCCTAAAAAGTTCACGTTTCAAAGTAAATTAGAGTATCAAGCTCCCATTAGTGATGCACAAACTAGAACAGAGTCATTGTATTTTTTAAATATGGCTATAGGGAAATCAGTACTTAAGAATAAAGGAAGGATAACATTTGCGGTAAGTAATGTTTTTAATACTCGAAGATCAATAGAGCGAACTGTAGGTGAAGATTTTGTCGTAAACCAGTTGACTAACTTTAATGCAGCGAGATGGAATATTAATTTTAATTATAGATTTAATAAAGGAAGAAAAAGAGGAGCAAATAAGAGTAATAGAAATTAATAATGGTAGCATATATGCTACAGTTTAAAACAGTAAATTATGTATTCAAATAAAAAAAAACAAATATTTTTATTACACTTTGCAGGAGGAAGTTGTTACTCTTTTGATTTTCTAAGACATGGCATTCAAAACAATTTTGAATGCCACGCCTTAGAACTTCCAGGGAGAGGAAAAAGAAATCATGAAGATCATCTTTTTAATAAGAGAGATGCAGTTCTTGATTATGTGTCTCAAATAAAAAGGTTGAGAAATGATCAACCTTATATTATATATGGACATAGTATGGGAGCTACTTTAGGGCTTTCTGTTGTGAAAAAATTAGAAGAGGATTCAGATGCTCCTAATGTATTGATTGTATCAGGAAATTCAGGGCCGGGATCAAATCATAAGGATATACAAAGACATACGTTAAGTGATCCTGAATTTAAGGAGGTACTAAGATCTTTAGGAGGAGTTCCCGAAGAGGTTTTGGAAAATGAAGATTTGTATGATTTCTTTAGCCCTATTATGCGAGCCGATTTTGAGATTCTCGAAAAGAATAGAGATTCAGAAATTGGACTCGTGATCAATACGCCAATTTTTGCAATTATGGGGGATGAAGAAGAAACCGTAGGAGAGATTGAAAATTGGGAAAGGTTTACTAGCAGCGAATTTGATTGCCAAATAGTACCAGGAAATCACTTCTTTATTCATAACCAAGTAAAAACGCTTACACAAATTATTAATAAGTATGGCACGTATTCATTACTTAATGTAATAGTGTAGAATATGCATAACAAGATGTGATAAATACATACGATATTCTTTATTAGAGAATGTATGCATCTTGATTATGCTTTCGCGAAAGCGTACTATCCAATCAAAAATTAGATCAAGTTAATAGAGACCTCTACTTAGTAGGGTAGGGATTTATTTGTAATTTTTTAAAGAATAAACATGGGAAAAAAAATATCAGAAGTTAGTAGTTCTAGACTTATACCTATAAAGCCTATACTAGGATACTCCTTACTAGCTATAGTATCAGGATTGTCAGGGTTTGCATTTATAACAATTATTAATAAAATTATAAGTAACTCTATTACTGCTACAGAAACAGTACCGATGCAAGACTACCTATATATGTTTGTAGGAGCCATCATTGTCTTCTTCATTTCACGTAGGTGGCTTGCAGGCGGGATTATAGGATTATCTCAAAAAATAGAATAGAAGAAAAGGCATTTTTTAATATCAATTATACCTCAAATCCAAGCATAAAAACAGAGGAAGAAGCCATTGAATTCATACAACCCAAATTGATACAAGCAGTCCAACGCCAAACTGTGAGTGATGTGCCAATTGGATCGTTTTTGTCTGGTGGAATCGATTCAAGTACTGTGGTTGCATTATTACAACAACAAAGCAGCAAAAAGATAAAAA
>CAKZKZ010000743.1 GCA_937124495.1 uncultured Dokdonia sp.
TTAGATACACAAATGGATCCTATCGTAGTAGTTCATGAGAATGATGCTCCAAACTTATCGTACAGATATGTAATTACGGATGCAGCGACAGGATTGATCTTAAATGTTGTAGCAACCAACAGTATTGACTTGAACGGAGTAGCTGCAGGAACCTGTGAAATCTGGGGATGGTCTTATAGAGGTGTACCAGGAAATGGATTAGATCAAGTTGGTCAGCCACTTTCTTCATTAGATAACTTAGATTGTTCAGACATTTCGGACAACGCAGTAACTGTGATCAGAGAAGTTGCAGATGGAGGAACCGTAAGTATTGATTTAGATGCTACAGGAAATCCAAATGGAACGACAAGTTTCAATGGAGATACAGAAGCAGTAATCTGTTTAGATACACAAATGGATCCTATCGTAGTAGTTCATGAGAATGATGCTCCAAACTTATCGTACAGATATGTAATTACAGATGAGGCTACAGGCTTAATCTTAAATGTAGTAAACACAAACAGCATTGATTTGAATGGAGTAGCTGCAGGGACGTGTCAGATTTGGGGATGGTCTTATAGAGGCGTACCAGGAAATGGACTAGATCAAGTAGGTGAGCCACTTTCTTCATTAGATGATTTAGATTGTTCAGATATCTCAGAAAACTTTGTGAGAGTAATCAGAGAAGAAGCAGACGGAGGAACCGTAAGTATTGATTTAGAAGCTACAGGAAATCCAAATGGAACGACAAGTTTCAATGGAGATACAGAAGCTGTTATTTGTTTAGATACGCAAATGGATCCTATTGTAGTAGTACACGAGAATGATTCTCCAAACTTATCTTATAGATATGTAATTACAGATGAAGCTACAGGCTTAATCTTAAATGTAGTAAACACAAACAGCATCGATCTTAACGGAGTAGCTGCAGGAACGTGTCAAATCTGGGGATGGTCTTACAGAAATGTACCAGGAAACGGACTAGACCAAGTAGGTGAGCCATTATCATCATTAGATGATTTAGATTGTTCAGATATCTCAGACAACTTTGTAAGAGTAATCAGAGAAGCTGCAGATGGAGGAACTGTGAGTATAGATGTCGATGCTACAGAAGCGATCGGAGTAAATACAACGATCGTTACAGGAGATAACTCAGTAACAATTTTAGTAGGTGATGGTATTGGTAATCCAGTAGTTGTACAACACGAAAATGATTCGCCAAACTTAACATATCGTTATGTAATTACAGATAGTAGTGATGACAGTATGATCTTAAACATTGTAGATTCAAATGAGATTGATCTAGAAGCTGCAGGTTTAGGTACGTGTCAAATCTGGGGATGGTCATATAGAGGATTGGGAGCTAGTATTCCAGACTTTATCGGACAACCATTACAAATACTAAGAGACGAAGATTGTTCTGATATTTCTGAAGATTTTGTAGAAGTAATTCGTACAGATGTATTAGCGGTAGAGGATAACCAAATAAGTCTTGAGTTGTCTGTATATCCTAATCCTGCAACAGATTTTGTGAATATCTCTTTAACTGGAGTAAACAACGGGTATGCTGTTAATCTATACTCAATCACAGGACAGATTGTAAAACGTGAGACGTATACAGCTCAGGAAAACAGATTACAAGTTTCAGACTTGACTAATGGAATATATTTACTAGAAGTAATTGATGAAAATTCAAATACGAGAACAGTAAGAAGAATTATAAAAAGATAGGGTTTCTTCATAAGACCCTTGTTTATGATTGGTTGGGAAAAAGGTCGTCAAGAAATTGGCGGCCTTTTTATATATAAATATTTGTATCTTAGAAAAGCTTAAAATAATACTGCTATGAAAAAGAATTTATTACATAGAGGTCTTCCAACCTTATCAAAAAAATCACAGAAAGAAATTATAGGAGGTAGTGCTGGAGATATAGATGGTGCTGCTGATGGCTATGATGCAGGTTATGACATTGGTTTTGATGATGGCTATGATGCTGGTCTTGGTGATTAAATGAAATATATTTCAAGTATTCTTTTTTGTGTCATTAAAATGATACAAGGGTAGTATGCTATTTAGCAAATAACTGACTATCATCTTTAAAAGCCTTGAATTCTAATGCATTTCCACATGGATCATAAAAAAACATGGTCGCTTGCTCTCCTATTAGTCCTTCAAATCGGATATACGGTTCAATGACAAAGGTGACGTGAGGTGTTATTGCTTTCGCGAAAGCGTGAAAATCATCCCACCCTAGTACGACACCAAAATGAGGTACAGGTACAGCCTTGCCATCTACTTCATTATGATGCTCATCTTCGGTTACATTTTTTTCTTTGTAATGAATCACCAGTTGATGTCCGAAAAAATTAAAATCGACCCAATGATCACTACTTCTTCCTTCTTCTAGTTGTAAAACATCACGATAAAAAACTCTTGCTTTCTCCACATGATCTACAGGAATAGCAAGGTGAAATGGTCTTAGAGTGCTCATAATTATTATTTTATAAATTCGATGATATGATTGCGAACTTCATCTTGATATAAAGAATGTCCAAGACCTGAAGTTTCTATATAGGTGCTGCTTTTCCAGTTTTTATGGATACCTCTAGAGGCTTCTACAGGTGTTATTTTATCGTACAAATCGTGTATGATGAGTCCAGGAACATCAATGGATGTTGCAAAGGTATATCCAGAAAACTCATCTATCGAAAATCCAAAACGTTGTTGCACAAGTCCATCTATTCCTTTCATGACAAGATTATTCATACTTAGAATGTTTTGATAATCTTTCATGATTTCAGAAAGCTCAGAAGGAGCACCAAGACTGACTAGTTTTTTAATATATGTTGGTTGATGCGTATAGTAATGAAAAATAGTAGTTAATGCACCAATAGAATGGCCTATATGAACTTCAGGTTTATAGTGTTGTGAAACAATCTGTAAACTTTCTGTATATAAAGGCACATTAAGGATCTTTCCAGTAGAATTACCATGTGCAGGTGCGTCAAAACTAATGACGTTATAGTTTTGTTTTTGCAACACGTTTACAAGTTTCCACCATCTATGCGCATTACTTTCCCATCCATGTATTAATAAAACAGTAGGACCTGTTCCTTCCCATCTATAGGTTTGGACAGTTACCTTTTCATTTATTTTAAGTTGCGCATCTTTTGCAGCTTCTAGAAAATCTTCTTGATCTTCTTTAATACGACCGCCTCTTGGGGTGCAAAATATAAGAAAAGCTTTACGTGCTGCTGCTTTTTTTGACCATAAAGACATGACATTGATTTGAGTGCCTATGATCTTAGGTAGTATTTTAATAAGTAATTTCTTCAAGATTATGCTTCTCTATGTACGGTATCTGGTGAAAAAGCAGGTGTGCAAATAGCAATGTATTCACAAGCTTCATCAAACGGATTACTGTATTGGATTCTAGTATTTTTATTGATTTTGATAGATTGTCCTGCTTCCAGTATCACTGTTTCTCCATCAATAATAAATTGTTTCTTTCCTTTAATGATATAGGTATATTCATCAAAGGCAGGTGTTTGGAAAGGTTCACTCCATCCAGATGGCGCAATCATATGTGCAATACTAATGTCTGTATTTCCATCGGTAGCACGCCCCCAGTGCTCTTCTATAAGTTTCCCATCAGTCGTTGGAACTATAAATGGGGCATTTTGAATCTGATATGATTTTTTCATCTGTTATACATTTTATTGACACTGCCAAAGAGTATAATACCCCGAGACTTGCCTCGAAACTAAAATTTAGTTAGCTGTAAATACCTCGTGGGCTTGGCCTGAGGTAGTTTACTTCATGAAAATACGCTATTCTCTACAATGGCCAAGAAAACATAAAATGTTTTATGGGAGCTTCTCCTGGTACTTGCATAGGCTCTAATCTACTCGTTGTACTAAAACGAACTTCTGAGGATAAGTGCTTTTTATCTATAATAAAATACATCTCACTCTCTTCTACAGCGACAATAATAAAGTCGATCATATTATTGATTTTCTTAATGGTATACGCCTCTTGGATATCCTTATAAGTGCTTTTTAATGAGATTCCATTTTGAGTGGTATAACGATCGTCAAAAAACTGAATATGATCAATCACCTCTTTATCATCTTTTTTTGCAGAAAGCTTCATTAATTTTTTTCCTCCTTTTTCAAAGAGTACATAGTTATTTGCTTCTGTTTTTGTAAGACTATCCGTAGCGCCTTTAAAAAGCCTTTCGAGATCACTAATTTTGGTATCCTTTGTCACAGGTCCTACAGCTTCATTTGTGACTGCAAATGCAGTGTCTTTTTGGGTGCAAGACACGATAGATATTGTGAGAACAAGTAATGAAATATAAATACGATTCATGGGTATGTTTTTAATAAAATTATTTAAGCATTTTTCCTAAGATTCCTAAAACGCTACGTATCACTGTTGCGCTTGTCAATACCTTAATGATTGCTTTTGACGTAGCGCTTTGTGCAGGTTTTCTTGAAGAACTTCGGCTAGAGCGTGAACTTGATTTTGAAGCTTTAGCACGCTCTTCTTTAGCCTTAGCTTTCACTTCTTCTTCATTTGCCTTTTCGATTTTTTTATTCAAGAGTTCGTAGGCACTATCTCTATCTATTGATTCACTATATTTTTTAACGAGTTTTGAATTCGTATTAATGTCGTCTAGTTCTTGTTGTGTAAGGATGTCCATACGAGACATTGGTGCTCTAAGCATGGTTGCTGCGAGTGGAGTAGGGCGTCCTTTTTCATCTAACGCAGAGATCAATGCTTCTCCAATTCCTAAGGAAGTCAATACCGTTTTGGTATCATAATATGGTGAATCTGGATAATTCTCAGCTGTTAATTTGATGGCTTTACGATCTTTAGCTGTAAATGCACGTAACGCATGTTGAATTTTTAAACCTAACTGACTTAAAACACCTTCTGGAATATCTGTAGGGTTTTGAGTAACAAAATACAAACCAACCCCTTTAGAACGGATGAGTTTTACAATACTTTCTATTTGGTTATGAAGTGCTTTAGATGCTTCTTTAAAAATTAAATGCGCTTCATCTATAAAGATCACTAATTCTGGACGATCACTATCTCCTTGTTCAGGAAATGTCGAATAGATTTCAGCGAGTAGGCTTAACATAAATGTAGAGAATAAACCAGGGCGATCTTGTATGTCAGTAAGACGTACAATATTAATAATCCCACGGCCATCTCTTGTGGTACGTGTTAAGTCATCAGTATCAAATGATTTTTCTCCAAAGAAAATATCGGCACCTTGTTGTTCTAATTCTACAATTTTACGAAGAATAGAACCTGAAGATGCTGGCGAAATACGTCCATAATTTTCTTCGATTTCTTTTTTCCCTTCTTTGGTCGCATATTGTAAAATCTTTTTAAAATCCTTGAGATCTAATAAAGGCAATTTATTGTCATCACTATATTTAAAAAGAATAGAGATAATACCCGATTGTGCTACTGTAGCATCGATAATACGTGAAAATAATACAGGACCAAATTCACTTACCGTCGCTCTAAGACGTACACCGTTTTGTTCTGATAACGTAAGAATTTCTACTGGAAAATCCTTGGCTTCAAAAGGAACGCCTATTTTTTCGTGACGTTCATCAATTTTAGGATGTCCTGGGCTTGCTTTTGCAATTCCAGAAAGATCACCTTTCATATCCATCATTAAAACGGGGATTCCTTGATCAGAAAGATTTTCGGCAAGAACTTGAAGAGTTTTTGTTTTTCCAGTTCCCGTCGCTCCAGCAATAAGTCCGTGGCGATTTAATGTTTTTAAAGGTACTTTTACGTGTGCATTTGTGATCGTTTCTCCTTCTAGCATTGCTGCACCCATCGTAATAAAGTCGCCTTTAAACGTATTTCCTGCATTTATAAAATCAAAAAATTCTTGTTTAGTATCCATAATTTGTTGGTTGTAAAACGTATGCGGTATACCGGATGTATTTTAGTATACGCTTTCGCGAAAGCATAAAAATAAACAATCCCTTAAAAAAGCGACAATTATCTGTTACATTTATCTTCTCTAAAACCATGTATCTATGAAAACGTCCTTTTTATCTATGTTATTACTCACCTTTTTACTTTTTTCATGTGAAACAAAAGTGACTACTTCACTAGGATCTGATGATGAAAAAACTGAAACAAAGACAGCCCCTGAAGTTACC
>CAKZKZ010000744.1 GCA_937124495.1 uncultured Dokdonia sp.
TCAGAAATACAGACAATACAGTAGAGTTTGTGTTAAGTCTTTCGGCAAAAGTTATCAATAATGACGCTAATTTCGAAGTGGAAAGTCACTGGAATTTAGACAGGTACGAAAGTGACGTTACGTTCTACAACTTTCAAATTTGGTCAAACTCTTTAGATGATTTATATCTTTTAGGAGAAGAAGTATTGAATTTACTAAACGTTCAGAAACCAATTTCAGCTTATGATTTATCAACGCCACCAACGGTTTTTGTTAGAAAAGGAAAATATGAAAATGGCGCATTAGATTTACAAATTGTAAACACAAACGCAACTGGAAATGTAGGGTTTGATGCAGGTTTTAGAACGACAGAAACAAGTGATTTTGAAAATACAACATCTTCATTAGATTTAAGCGGAAACTACATTACCAACTTACAAGTACCAACAGGAAATTTATTTGATATCGGATTCAGAATTGGAGACGGAATCGCAACACCAGACGATTTATTTATGTCTGATGGTCCTTGGGGAATAGATGATAATCAACCTAATACAACGGTGCAAGAATACACAGTTTCTCCTAATACAGAGACTTTTGATACGGATACTTTTCCATTAGAAAGAAATGTACAATTAGAAGCAACAACAAGCACGTATGTTGCCGCTTATAGAGCATTGACACCTCGATTTAAAGCAGTAGATGTTACGGCGTATAGCAGTTTTGCACTAGCCGCTAGAGGAACTGGGGATTTAGAAATTACATTTGTAAAACAAAGTATCGAGGCTTGGGAAGATCAATACAAGCAAACGATAACACTTACGGATACATTCCAAGATTTTATACTCCCTGTAGAAGATGCACTATTAGATGATGTCGTAACCATCGTTTTTACAATGGTTTCAGAAAACGGACAGCTAGAAACTAAAGAAATGGATATCCAGCATGTGCGTTTTTCAAATGAAACGACACTGGCTACAGATACTTTTGAAACAGTAAGTACTAGCCTTAAAAATTATCCAAACCCTTTTACAAATAGCACAACAATACAACTACCACAAACCTCATATAACGTAAAAATTACGGTATATGATATGTTAGGTAGAATGGTAGATCAACAGGACATACAGACCCAATCAGGTAACCAGACAATCATTTATAATGCACCACAACTGGTTACGGGAATGTATGGCTATATGAGTACAGATGATACACAAAATAGATTAAATGGACGTTTTATGATTAGATAAGAATAAGTAGTTTTTAAGTTGATTTTTTATGGTGGGAAGCCTCTACAAATTAGAATTTGTGGGGGCTTTTTTTTATGATTAGCACTGTGATGGATGTTTAATGACTTTTTTATACGCTTTATTGCTTCGGCTAACTCAATATAAACATCACTTCCAAGAAAGCGTATTCTTCCTATATTTTATTATAGTTATAAAGTAGGTTACTTGCCGTTGGACTATAGTTAGTATTCACTCGTCGAAAAGGAACAATATATCCGCACTTCATATCTCATATTTGTATCAGAATTAAAACACACACTATGGAATTTGTAGTAATTAGAAATCGCACTCATCTTAAACTTGTACATAAAACAATACATAATAAAAGAAGTGAAGGTGTATTACAGTTGGTAGTACATAGACTTAAAGAAGTACCTGTTTACTATCTGTCTAAATAAAATAAATAACTATTAAAACATACTATTATGTCACTTACTATCAAAGAAATAAACACTGTTCATTATATCAAAGGTGTATATCAAAAAACTCAAATGAAAGCAGTTAAATGCTATGTCCTTGATAAATTGCAAAATGGAAACTCTGTGATGCTTAATCTAAGCGAACTTGAAGATGAAAATCATGAGATTGTATACATGTTACAGAGACTTAAAACTGTATTGACTAATAGAAGACAATTACAGTATTGTGGACTTGTTGCTTAATTTAATAGAATCTATTATAGAAAGGATCTTCTTTACAAGCGTTAATCATTTGAAAAACAATGATCTTGTATGTAAATAATATTATGCTACCACGTCAACACCTTTCCAAAATGCAACGCGATTTTTAATACCTTGTGCTAATTCACTCACTTCAGGATAAAACCAAGCAGCATCAACATTTTGTTTTCCGTTTACATCTAATGTATAGTAGTGAGCTTGTCCTTTCCATGGGCATACAGAATGCATGTCACTTGATTTATAAAATTCTTTTTTAATGCTTTCGTGAGGGAAATAATGGTTTCCTTCAATCACGACTGTGTCATCGCTTTCGGCAATAATCGTATCATTCCAAATGGCTTTCATAATAATTTATATTTCTGCGAAGGCAGAAATTTCACCTGCATATCGCAATTATTGTTTTTAGTTTATATGGCACATCATGAATTTGTATGCCTTTCTTTTTTGCTTTTGTACTTCGATAAGCTCAGTATAAATTTCACTTAGGTGAAAGTGAACTATTTCTTTTCAAATAGATAGTTTTTATAATATCCTTTACTATCTATAAATTGATGCACAATGCGTAATCCAGATTCACTTGCTAGCCAGCTTACAATTTCATCATCGTATTTTTGACTAATTTCTGTGTGAATGGTTTCCCATGCTTTAAACTGAACATCAAGCTCTAATTTATCAATACGCACCTGTTGTTCTTTTTTACTTACTAGGTAGCTTTTTGCAGTACCCGTTTCAGGGTCATACACTTCCCAATGTAAAAACTCATCTACATCAAAATTGGCATCCAGTTCGTTGTTGATTCTATGTAATACATTTTTATTAAAGGCTGCGGTGATTCCCTCTTTATCATTGTATGCGTCTAGAATTGTTTGCGGATTTTTCTTTTGGTCAAACCCCATAAATAATAGGTCGCCAATATTCATTCCTTCTCTAATGTTTGCTAAAAACTCAATCGCTTGAGGGTGTAATAAATTTCCGATATTGGATCCCAATACCATGATTACTTTTTTGCGATCGTTATAATGTGCGAGATCGCCTAATACTTCAAAATAAGTACCTTGTTGAGGTTTGATATCTATGCCAGGAATTTCTTTTTGAACACTAGCCTTTAAGCCGTCTAATACGTTTTGACTTATGTCAATGGGTAGGTATGAAAAATCAATTCCTTTTTCAGAAAGATATTTTAATAATACTTTGGTTTTCTTTCCATCTCCAGCACCGAGTTCAATTAGATCAAATCCATTTTCTCCTTGAAACGAAGCACTAATTTCTTCTTTTTGAGAAGCTATGATTTCATATTCACAATTGGTAAGATAATAGGTTGGCATCGCCATAATATCCTGAAAAAGGAGATCTCCTTTTTTATCATAAAAATATTTTGACGACAATGATTTAGGAAATGAAGAAAGGCCTTTTATGACATCTTCTTCAAAGGTAGATATATATATTGTTGTTTTTGTGGTCATGTAGTAATGGTCGTAATTAGTAGTATAATCTTTCAGTTATTTAGCAAGTCGTATACCTGTAAATTGCCAACGTAATCCTGTTTGAAAGAAATTGCGATAAGTCGCACGTGTATGGTTGTTTGACGTGGCTACAGAACCTCCTCTTAGTACTTTCTGGTTAACCATAAACTTTCCATTATATTCTCCTAAAGCACCTGGTGCTTTTGTGTATTTTGGATATGGTAAGTAGGCGCTTTCTGTCCACTCCCAACGTTGTCCCCAATTAAATTGAGTTTGCGCTACTTCCCATTCAAATTCTGTAGGGAGTCTCATTTCTTTCCATTGTGCGTAGGCAAAAGCTTCATAATAGGAGATGTGAGATAACGAGGCTTCGGGGTTTATTTTCTGTAACCCTTTAAAGGTGTATTGATGCCATTCTCCATCAATAAGATGCCAATATAAAGGTGCGGTAATCTTCTGTGTTTGTACCCAATCCCAACCTTCAGCATGCCATAATAAGGCTTTTTGATACCCTCCAGCCTTTATAAAGTCAATAAACTCTCCATTGGTCACTAGTTTATTTGAAATCTCAAAATCGTGAAGATATACTTTATGTCTTCCTAATTCATTATCATAACAAAAATCAGTACCCTGATGTCCTATTTCATAAACACCTTCTGTGATTGTTATCCACTCCTGAGATTGTGTTTCTATGTCATTTTCAGAAAAATGACCATCATATACAGGCATTAAAGGATTGTTTCCTAATATGTATTTAATATCTGTGAGTAAGAGCTCTTGATGTTGTTTCTCATGGTGAATCCCAATAGTCAAGAGTTTTATGATTTCATCGTTGATTCCTTCTTCAAGAAGTTCTGTTAATGCTTCTGTTACATAGTTACGATAGGCATAGACTTGTGTTACGGTAGGTCTTGATAAGTTTCCTCGGTCAGTACGTACCACACGTTTACCTATACTTTCATAATAGCTATTAAATACAAAGGCAAAATCATCACTAAAAATGGTATATCCAGATTTATAATGTTTTAAAATAAATTCTTCAAAAAACCAAGTCGTATGCCCTAAATGCCATTTAGGTGGTGATACATCTATAATAGGTTGTACCACATAATCTTCAGTTTGTAAAGGAGAACAGATGGTTTCTGTATGTGCTCTGGTTTCTTTAAAAAAGTCGAGCAATGTTTGAGTTGTTATCATAGCAAAAGAGTGACCTTGTATGGGTCACTCTCAAAGTTACTAATTTTATACGCTTTCGCGAAAGCGAACTCACGTTAAGACATCGTTAAAAAGTCTTCCGAAGTAAAAATTGCTTTTTTATTGGTATTATTTAGCTAATTTGAAGGTGATCGGTAATGAATATAAAACGCCTACATTTTTTCCTTTTTGTTGTCCAGGTATCATTCTAGGAAGCTTTTTCATCACTTTAATCGCTTCTTTTTCTATTTTCTTAGTCGGAGCGCGGCTTCTAATATTTGTAACCTTCCCTTTTGTATCGACCTTAAAGCTCACAAAAACTTTGTAAGTGCCCGGAAGAAGGCCTTTTGCCGCTTTTTTTATATTAAAGTTTTGGTTTACAAATGCAGAAACATTTTCAGACATACATTGTTTAAGTACTCCATTATCATCTCCGGTACATCCTGGGTATACTGGTACTTTTTCAATAATAGCAAAAGGAATATTTTCTGGTATTTTATCTTCTGTTATTTCAATAATTTCTACTTCCTCTTGAGCAACTAGTGTGTTTGTTGAAATAAAGAAAAATAGTGCAACAACTAAAAATCTCATGCTTTAAAATGTAAACGGAAGTTTGTATTTACGTACTTCTGGAGTTCCTGCTGAGTGTCCTGGTTTTACATCGGGCATAGACATGATTTTACGTTTGATTTCTGCTTGTAATTCTTTAGATCCACCTTGCATGCCTTTAACCTCTGGACGTCCCTTGGTGTTAATGATCATATCTACCACCACACGAGTACCACTTTTATGTCCTGCTGGAAATTTGAAACCACGTACTACATGATTTGCTAATTTTTGTCTAAAACAATTGTTCTTTTGATTAATAGAGCCATCACACCCTGGCCACGTTGGAGGTACTTCATTAACTGTAAGTGTGGTGGTGCGTTTCATAGAGACACCTTCTTGTGCAAAGGAAACGGTACTTGCTAATACGAAAAGGACTAGGACTAATTTCTTCATTTTTTTTGATTTGTTTTTTAGTGTATTGGTTTTGTTATACTGCAACAGCTCCTTTAATATGAGGATGCGGATTGTAGTCTTCCAGTGCAAAGTCATCAAATTTGAAGCCAAAAATGTCTTTTACTTCAGGATTTATTTTTAAAGTAGGCAAAGTACGTAATTCTCGAGACAATTGTAGCTCGACTTGTTCAAGGTGATTGCTGTAAATATGGGCATCCCCAAAGGTATGTATAAAATCTCCAGCTTCATACCCACATACTTGTGCCATCATCATGGTAAGTAAGGCATAACTAGCAATGTTAAAAGGAACACCTAAGAATATATCGGCAGAGCGTTGATAGAGTTGACAACTCAATTTCCCATCGGCTACATAAAATTGAAAAAAGGCGTGACATGGTGGTAATGCTGCTTTGCCATTGGCTACATTTTCTGAAAATGATTTTGAAGTATCAGGAAGTACGCCAGGATTCCAAGCGCTTACCAGCATACGCCTGCTATTAGGATTAGTTTTGAGAGTTTCTATGATCTCTGCAATTTGATCAATTTCTTCACCATTCCAACTACGCCATTGGTGGCCATATACAGGACCTAGATCACCGTTCTCATCTGCCCAATCATTCCAGATGCGTACGCCATTTTCTTGAAGGTATTTTATATTCGTATCTCCATTAAGGAACCATAAGAGTTCATAAATAATAGATTTTAAATGGAGTTTTTTTGTAGTGACCATTGGAAAGCCTTCAGAGAGATCAAAACGCATTTGATGTCCAAAAACACTCTTGGTTCCTGTTCCTGTACGGTCTCCTTTTTCATTTCCGTTTTCGAGTACGTGGCGTATAAGGTCGTGGTATTGTTTCATGGCAACTTCCCGTGTAAACGGGTTTCTTTTTTATTATTATATCTGGTTTTGTGCGCTTTCGCGAAAGCATGAAAATGCTAACTCAAAAAGTGCTCTAAAGTAAAAACACCTTCCGAGTTTTACAACGAAAGGTGTTTGTAGTTATTATAGAGTTGTTAACCAAATCCTATTACTCTTTAACAGTCTAAGTGAGTATCAAGCATTGTGCAATCGGGTCCTTTAGTAGGACGAGGAGGAATGGGGCAAATAGGAGGGGTTTTTTCTTTAGATTTTGGATTACATCCCAAAAGACTACCTCCCATTATAGACGAAGGGTTTGTTAGTTTTGATATGACTAGTTTGTTTAGGGTAAGGGTTTTTCTTGATTTTTTCATAAAATTTATATGTTTAATAATGATGATAGAAATCTACTTCTTATATTTTTTTAAATAGGAAGCATATATCATAAAATGGTCGAAATTCTTAGAATTACGACTACAAGTTTTCTTTCTTTTTAAGATTTCTAATATAATAAGAAGGTCTAATGCCTGTCTTATTTTTAAAGGCCCTTGCAAACGATTCCGCTGTATTAAAACCTGCTTCTTCACTGATCGTTTTGATGGTGTATTTTTGTAATATAGTGTTCTCTCTCAGTTCTTTTAAAATGTAGTCAACCCTAAGATTATTGATGTAATTAACAAATGATTTGTCTTTATGGATATGGATAATTTTTGGTAAATACTTTGTATTGGTAGCGCATTTCTTTGCAAGAATGGCTAATGTGATGTCTTTTTGTAAGAATCCCTTTTTTTTCTCAAATTGATCTAATTTATGTAGGATGGTGGTAATCGTAGTCTCATCGATACCATCTAAAAGTAGTTTTGGAGTATTAGATGTGTTATGATCAGGAGTACTTTTTGTTTCTTGATGATCCAATTCTGAAATAATGATATTGAATCGGTTTCTATATTTTCTATGCCTACTGTATTGTAATATAAATAGTGCAATGAGAAGTAAAATAAAGATAATTAAGTATGTTATCCTATTACTATTAGTTGTTGCTTTATGTTCTAATTGTTGAATGAGTGCTTCTTTACTTTTCAAAAGTTGAGGCATGTCAAATCCAGAATGCAGCATATCAATTGTATTAATTTTTCTTAAAGAAATCGTTGCTTTGAGTTGAGATAATTGAGTGACAACATTAAGTTGTTCTTTTAAATTTCCTTTTCCTTCATAATACTTGATAAGAAATTCATAGGCTTCTATAGTTTCTGGTATAGCTACGTTTGATTCTGATACTAAGGAATTCACTTTTGTAAAATAGGCTTTTGCTTTTTCGGAATCATTATAATGAGTGAGTTGTATTTTTCCTAAATAGAGCTTAGCAAGAATATACTGTTTTTGATTTTCAATAGTATAGTCTATTTCAGAAAACCCTTTTAATAATAATTGTTCTGCTTCTATATAATTTCTTTTAGAGTACAGATTGATTCCTTCATTTATTGTTACAATACTTCCATAAAGAGGAAGCTGTTGATAGGCTCTGTCTACAATTTTTTCATAGTAATAAGAAGCGGAATCGTATTTTTTATTGTAGTGCATAGATCTAGCAATACCTACCATAGTTATTGTACTTCCAATCGTATCCTTTGTCTGTATTTCATAGGTAAGACATTTTTTGTATGAGGACAAGGCTTCATCGTGTTTGCCTACGCGTTCTTTTATTAAAGCAATGTTGTATAATAAAGTGTATTCTGCTTTTTTATCATTACTACTGCGAGCAATTTTAAGAGCTTTAAGATAATTTTCTATAGCTGGCTTATATTCATAATATTCATAATAAACAATACCTAGATTTGTATATAAGTACACGAGATTTGCATTATCTAAGGAATCTATATCCAGTAATGCTTTTTTAATAAAAGCAAATTTAGCGTCTTTATCTTTTGTGTAACGAGAAAGAAGTATATGTCCTCTATGTCTTCTATAGCCATTATCTTCATGTATTGCTTTTGCTAAGTAGCTATTTATATATGTAATAGCAGAAATAGTATCTGCGTAATTCTGCTCAATTTTTAATGATAAATAGTCGTACGTTTTATCAGAGAGTGAATCGGGAATAACATATCCTTTTTCTTCTTGTGCGAAAGTAGCAAGTGAGATAAATAGAATACATAGAATATAACTTAGCCTATATCTCAATAAATATATCATTGGTTACCACTTTTTTTGAAAAATAATCAATTTATTTTAAAAGGTGGTAAAGGTTTAACCTGAGCATGGAAAGGTGTACATGGTATCCTTTGTAGTTGTTTAATATGCAATTACTTGTGGTTCGTTTTTTCTTTTGTTCGAATTCTGGGAATTTCGACTTTAAATTCTGGGAATTTCGACTTCCTTCTCTTGCCTTTCCTATAAAAACTTTAAATATTTGAATCTAAGTAATACCAAAATAAATGTGAGAGGTATGGATACAAGTTTGCAAAGCTGATGCTCAATATTCAGTTAGTTGTATTGATACTATTGAAGAAAGAAAAGCTTGTACATAATTAAACATTTTTCGCGAAGAATAGACATATACCTTGAATGTCTCAAAATGATCAAGGATTTTAAAACAATAAATTAAGTAAGTATGTTAAAAACAATTTCAAATTTAGGAAAAGCTTTAGACAAAGCAGAGCAAAAAGAAATTAATGGGGGACTTTTTGGGGTTTTCTTCGATGGTTGTAGTGGTATTGCAACTAGACATGAGTGTCTTGTAAATCCAACGTGTGCTTGGAATGGTAATAGTTGCTATACAAAAACTCCTCATATAGTTTAGGTTTAGCAAATGAACAAGATAGATATTTTT
>CAKZKZ010000745.1 GCA_937124495.1 uncultured Dokdonia sp.
GTCCCCCAGAGGTAAGGTTGAATACCACATGCTCAATAGGTCTTGCTTTTACTGCTCTGCAAGTAGATTGCTAGCATACATTTTTGTATGCTAGTCTATATTAGGTCACATTTTCATGGTAAGATGTATGCTATATTAATGCTAATAATTACCCGTAGTTATATTAAATAAGTGATACTGAATGACCAATCTATCTGGCGTAGCAAACGTAACCCCAATTACATCTAAACGAGTCAAAGCTAAACCTATTAAACTAACTGCTACTGTGATTAATAAATCATTAGCTAGGGCTAGTAGGTATGATGTAAGTGACAGTTTGATTGCAGGGTTTAAACTTCGTGTATCACCATCAGGTAATAAGAAGTTTATTGCTACAGGTAGAGTTAGAGGAACGTCAAAAACTAGAACACTTACTATTGGTGATGCTGATATTGTTTCACTAGACGAAGCTAGAAGATCTGCCACTGAATTCTTATCAAAAATACAACAAGGTATTGATGCTACTCAGGTTAAACAGGTTGAAGAACAAGCAAAAGCCGATAAAGCTAATGAACAGCTAGCAAAGAAAGTAACTTTGCAAAAAGCTATGCTTCAATATTTAGATGATAGAAAGCTGAAACCATCAACACGTAAATCGTATGAATATGAAATACCTTTTTACTGTTCGGAATTCTTAGATAACAGCATTCAAGATTTAACAGAAGATGGAATATGCGAGTGGTATTTAAAAGGTGCTAAAACTCCTGCATCAATTGATAAAGCATTTCGGTCATTAAAAGCAATTCTTCAATATATGGTTGGGCTAAGAATTATTACCTTTAACCCTTGTGAAGCTGTTAATGTTCGTAAGATTCGATATAAATTCAAAGCTCGAACTAGACGTATTGAAACGCATAATATAACCAACTTCATTGATTCGTGGATAGGTTGTATGGGTAATAAGTTAATTAATCCTATACAGGGTGATTTTATTTTATTCCTACTTCTGACTGGTTTAAGGCTAGATGAAGCACGCACACTAAAATGGGCAAACCTAGATTATAAATCTCAATCATTAACCATACCGGATACAAAGAACGGTAATTCACACACGCTACCTTTTACACCATTAATGTCTGACTTATTAGAAAGGCGTAATAAAGATAATGCTGAAAGGTGTCCTACTAACCCTTTTGTTTTTCCTGCTAGGCAAGGTAGGGGCGTATCTGATACTAAGCATCTTAACGATTGTAGAAAAGCATTAGATAAAATTGCAAAAGAGGGTGGTTTACCGATCATCAGACCGCATGACGTGCGTAGGTCATTTGCCTCAATATTAGAAGAACTGAATATTTCAGAATCCAATATAAAGGCTTTGATGAATCACCAAGACGGTACTGTAACACGCAAGCATTATATTCAATCAGCTAACCTAGAAACTAAAAGAGCTAACTTACATAAGGTTGCTTGTTACCTTGAAGAATCTGCCACTATAAATGGGTATCACCCAGACCCTAGACGAGGAAATGAAAGAGTTGTTTTTGCGTGTGAAAATGCTATCAGGGATTTTATATACGGCACTTCAACCATTGAGCCTAGTGTAGTCAAAGGTGAAGTAACCGCCACTGAAATATTAGAAAGTATGAGGTAGGATTTACCTCATTTAAAAGAGTAAAAGTCTATCGTATTCTTTTAATAAATTTCATTATGTTCTATTTAAATTATAGCCTGTTATTAAAGTCACTATTGCGATAAGTATCAGTACGGGTAACCTTATAATTAAAGCTACCATCTTCAAGGTCTTCGTAACTATTAAAATGTGATACTTCTGTAAACTGCTCCCCGACTGAACAAGTATAACCAAAAGTCCTACCACTTTTTGAACCGTATGTTGAAAATAGGTAAATATCATCATTACGACCAACCACGACATCTTTACTTTTAGCAATCTTAGAAGAACGTTCAAATACCATTTCCTTACAAAGAGCTATATTATTTTGATCTTTTGATGACCTGCCTGTATTAAAAATTATCAAGATAAAAACAGCTAAACTTACAATAATAATTTTTTTCTTCATTACAAATTCCCATAATTTTAAAAGTAGGGTAATTATACTGTTAGCTATTAAAAGTTAACGTAACAATTTGTGATATTTTCAAATAAGTACTTGATAAGTTATTTCAATATTATTAATAAAAACATCTCATAAATTCATTAAATTTAAAAACGACAACAATCAGTTAACTCAGTACCACCCATTGATTGTAACTAACCCCATAGACTTTGTAACTCTTTTGTAATTTATGTATTTTAAAATGGATTGCCTTAGGAGTTTAAGGTAAAGTCAAACTTTAAAAATAACTTTGTTAATATCAATGAAAACTACAATCACTAAAAACTCGTCAAGCCTATTTTTCGCATTATTTCTATTTGGTTGTGGTGAAAGTTATATCGAGAATAATCCAGATAAATCTGTTGCATATGCTGTTGAAATGATTAAAACCTATACTGAAGTTACAGATATTGAGAATAGAATCTATGAAGCGACAAAAGAAACTAAAAAGTATAAAACTTACGAATCAGAAGAGATGCCTAATAAAGTCATCAATTATGAAAAAGATGTAAAGATTATAAAAAACCGAAATAAGGAATCTAAGATCAAATTTGAGGAAACCAATGCCAAGTTAAAATCTAGCTACAAACAAGCAATAGCAAACGCAAATGAAGAGGCTGAGTTAGAAAACGATATGCTACAGTCTAATTATGATAAATCAGTCAAGAAATATTATGCAAAAGAAGAAGATCGTATTTCCCGTTTAAAAGAAAGCGATATTCAGCAACTAGAAAAGTTTACAAATAAGCTTTCTTCTATAGATATAATACTAAATACTGAGCTTAAAAATTTAGATGCTAAAATTACAACTTTAGAAGGTAGCTACCGAAATACTCAATATAAAGTTGGCAGTGCTATGATGTCAAAGGAAGATGGCTCTAAAGAAATTAGAGCATCATACATAGATATACACTCAGAGCTAATAAAATCGAGACAATCTAAAGAACAAATAAAGAGAGATAATCACACAATAAAGTTGTGGCTAAAATACATGAATAAAAGCCTAGAAACTATTAACACTGTTGATATTTCTAAGCTTATGACTGTGTGGTACTACCCTAATACACCTGTAAGTACTGCTTGTAATTTTCATATAAAAAGTTGCCTGAGATTAGCCAAGAAGTTTAAGCTTACACCTCCGAACGAACTTCATTACCATGAAAGATTTAGAGCTGAAAAAAATCAAATTATCCAAAAACCTAAATTACCTAAATTTGTCAAATCAAAGCATATAGAAAAACCAGTTTTATTAGCAAACTATAAGATTCAAGATCTTCCTAGTAAGCCTAAAAATCCTTATAGAAACGCAAGCAGACTAATAGACTATCTAAAGGATGATAAACAAAAACAGGTTTCAAAATATAAAGGTTTAATATCTCAAGCTGAACATAATGGTTTACATATTGATTGGGAAGATTTTTTCCAAGATGTTGTAGATAATAAAGAATTTCTTTTAGCTAACCAGTCTAATCAAATTCGAAATGACATTATATTAAGGCTACTACTAGATAACGAAGATTAAAAAATTACACTTTTAGCATGAACATATTCACTGGTATGTTCATGCTTTATTTTGAGTTTATTTAATTTATTTCTTTACGCTATCGATTATCGCTTGATCAAATGGCGGTTCTTTTTCACAGTTTATATTAACGATATTATGTGCTGGCGTTAATGTATGAGCTTCAATTTTATAAGCGCCTGTTAAAATGCCTTTTTGGCTATAATTACCCCAACGAAAAAGTCCTAGTCTGTTTAGTTGAGCATTAACGATGAATTTGTCTTGTTGCTTGATTGAACTATTCACTCTTTTAGGCTGATAAGGAATAAGGCTAGAAGCTTTATTCTTTCTAAATGTCCTACCTTTCATTTCAAACTGAAATTTTAACCAGCGTGTTAGTGACCATCTTTCCACTAACCATGCTTTCTTTTCTTTAGCGGTTGTTGGTAACGGTGTTATACCATCAGATATTAAACCAACGTTGTATATTTTATCACTAGCCTTTTGATTTATTGAGCTTCTAGCTAGAAAAAAATTATCAGCAATCATTAATGGATTTTGTTTTACTGGCTGAAAGTGGCAGGTATGTAGATCACCAATAACTTTTAAGACTTTTAGTTTTGTATAAATTGATTGATAAATATCTTCTTTTCTTTCATCAGCAGTATTAGGGGTTAGGTACTCTGCATAAAGTTGTAAATCTTCATCACTACTTTCGTCTGGGTCTAATCCAATATAATGACATTCGATATCAACCTTTTCTCTATATAGCTCGTAGAAACCAGTTAACCACCAGTCTCCTTTACTAAATTGTTCTTCAAAATATGATCGCTTTAAGACTTGGTCATATAACCAAATACCAAAACTTGACTGCCAAAAGTCAGAAATTTTACATTCATTACAATACTGCTTTCCCTTATCTGGTGTGTTGTTACAACTTTCGCTTCTACATTGTCGATTCAGAGCCGATTGTTTTTTCATCTCAATACAGTATTTACAATTAACTTGATTGCTTTTTGGTCGGAAAGACTTTTTGCAACTCCTGCATTTTTTGGGGCTATTTTTACTATTCAATTTTTATCCCGTACTTTAGTTTCAGGTTATCTATAAAGTTTATACACAAATTCACTTGCTGTGCTGTAGCCTTTGAATTAATTGCTCTAATAGCTAATTTCTCTTTTTTATTTGTAGAATTTAAACTGTTTAACTAGAGGCTCTTAAAATGCAATCTTAAAAATAAAACGTATAGCAACTCAATATTTAATTGAGCGCATAAAACATGTAATTAAGCATAGGTATTATAGCTCAGAAGCTATGCGTTTTATTTTTGAGATGTCTTTATTTAAGCTTATTTAGCCATTATTAGCAGTTACAGTTGTAGGCACTATCAGAGATAACTAAATACTTAGTAAGTGATATTGAAACATTTTAGTCTAGTAAATTAGTTAAGACTTATTAATAAAGCGGTTTATTTTAAATTATCTAGTTGTTTTAAAACGCATATAACAATATCAAATGCCATTTATAGTTCTGATCCTGAATAGTGCATTGACTTAGTAAAAGCAAAAGGTCATTGCTGGCGTTTAAAACCTCAAAGTGAGATACGTCTATCCCGATTTCAGGCGGGGCTAACAGTGGACAAACAGACTCGTAGCACATATATGAAATTAACTTAAGAGACTCCTTAACATCAAGTACCTACAATCAGGGACAAGCTCTTCTCTAATAAAAATTTTAAAATAATATGCCTAGTTTGTAGTTAATATAGCCTTGCGCCAGCAAACCACGCGGTAGCCAAAAAAAATATATAATCAAAGTATAAATAGCCTAATTAACACCTCAACCAGCCTGTAAGGATTAATTTTAAACTTTGGGTTAAATTGTACCGCTTAAAATTTATCAGGCTTAAACTGCGCTATAGAGAAGTATTAAACAGGTGTGACGCTAAAGGTAATAGGGCTGTTTGTATGCTATATGAGTGCTACAAATTTAAAAGCATAAAAAAGCCACTTAAGTAATTTTAGTAATTACTGTTAAGCGGCTGATTTAAATCATTAAAAATGGTCGGGATAACAAGATTCGAACTTGTGACCTCACGCCCCCCAGACAAGTGCGCTACCAAGCTGCGCTACGTTCCGAATAAGCTTAACATCTTAATGAATTATGTATTAATCTC
>CAKZKZ010000746.1 GCA_937124495.1 uncultured Dokdonia sp.
ATAACAAAAATATGGGGAGTACTTATTGTACTTACTATTGTAACTCTTATAGAAGTTGTTTTAGGTATTTATAAGCCAGCTTCTCTTGTTGAGAATACATTTATAAGAATGAAATACCTTAACTGGATTTTCATTATTCTAACCATATTTAAAGCATATTACATTACTTGGGATTTCATGCACATGCGTGATGAAGTAAAAGCCTTAAGACGTATGGTTGTTTGGACAGGCGTATTTTTAATCTTATACCTTGTGTTTATATTATTAACAGAAGGAGATTATATATTTAATGTGTATGACACTGGATTCCAGAGTTGGGATTTTTAAAAATATTTAAAAGCGGTTTTTATAACCGCTTTTTTTAGCAATACCCCTTACCTATATTCTTAAAAGATATTTGATATAGGTGTACAAAACACAAAGTACTATGAAAAAGAAATTAGTGCTTATTGCACTTTTTGTTCTGCCCATCGTGGCTTATTTATTCTTTTCTTCGGGAATATATAACTTTGCAAAACTTCCTATAATTACAGAAAAAATTGCAGATGTTACAACGGTAACTACTCGCGAGATTAAAACGGAAGGATATTCTTCAGATGTATCTCTAACCTTGCAAGACCATGTGTCTGTAGTTGGGTACCTAGGGGATAATCTTACTTCTAATATAGGGTATACAGCAAATCTTAATTTGATGATCTATAAGTATTTTGTGAAATACGAAGATTTTCAACTCATTCTTTTTGTGTTACCAGGGAGTGAACAAGTAATTTCTGATTTAAAAAATGAACTAGGAAGAATCTTTGATGTCTCTAAAATACGCTTTGTTCAAGCGACAAAAGAACAAGCAAAAGAACACTTTGAAAGCTTAGGAACGACGCTTAGTCTGGATTCTAATGGAAGCCATCCTAATGTGTTTATTGTTGATAGAGCATTAGCTTTGCGCTCTGGTCATGATGATAAAAAAGCGAATGGGTATGGATACGACATGACGCAGGCTGTAGAAATGGGGTATATGAAAGATGATATTAAAATAATATTAGCAGAATATAGACTAGCGCTTAAGAAAAATAATAATGCTAGTGATAAAATAGAACAACGTAGAGAGAAGAAATAATGCGTAAAAATACATACATAGGGATTGCTTTTATTGTGCTTGTTTTTGGGATTATATTTATTCCTAGAATCTTTAGAAGATATGCAAATGACGATGTTGTAAGGGGTGGCCGTATGCATGCAGTGGGTGAGTCTGAAGAAAAATCTGAAGATGAATTATTATATATCACCATTAATAATAAAGAAAAGATAATTTGGCTGCTGACCTACATCAAAAAGCACGGCTCCTTCTTCATAAGATTCTTGGTGCAAAATAGGTTCTATAGAGGCTAATTCTGCATCACTTAAGGCACTAAAAACTTCATGCTGTTTTAGCTGAGTTAGTATTTTTTTCATATCCACAAAAATAGCAAGGTGCGAGTAGAAATATAAGGCTAGTGGACTTTATTCTCAACAGTTTAGACCTCCAAGGTTTTCAAAACCTTGGAGGTCTAGGTACCTTGGAATAAGGCCTACTGAATAACCTCAATTTTGCCAAATTTGAAAATTATAATCCCCCGACAAAAAATTAGTCTATGAAATGCTTAAAATACGGAATAATACTCTTCATTGGTCTTGTATTACAGCCCCTTAATGGTCTAGCACAGGAAGGAGAACGTTATACCGAAGATGAAGTCAATATCCAGAAATTATTTATTGAGGCGAATCGAGAAAAGTTGTTGAGAAAGTATGAGAATGCCGCTTATCTGTTTGAAGAAGTTACCAAAAAAGATAAAACGAACCCTGCCCCTTATTACGAATTAGCCAAAGTTTATGACATTTTGGATGAGAGTGATAAAGCCTTGAAAAATATAAAGACAGCTATCAAATATGATGGCGAAAATACTTGGTATCAAATCTTTTTAGCCCAACTGCATGAGAAAAATAACTTGGACATCGAGGCAGCGAAAGTATATGAGCAACTAG
>CAKZKZ010000747.1 GCA_937124495.1 uncultured Dokdonia sp.
TGTCTTCACAGCTTCGTTATCTTTCAGGCTTTTGATTAATCTACCGTCTTTCGCATCATTCAAGGTATAACGCCAAGGTGTGGCAGCATCACTATAAGAGTTTATAAAATAAGTGAAATCTGCGCTAAAATCTGCGCTATTTGCACCTGCTTCTACCGCTAATGCCGTTTTATTTTTCCCTTTTAAATCAATAGCATACACCCCTCTATTGATAGAACCATTTTCTGTGCTCTGATAAAAAATACGTTGTGATGCAGGATCATATCCATAATAATCTGTGACTTCCCAACGCCCAGAGGTTATTTGATTTTTAAGAGAACCATCTACATTATAATGATAGATATGATTCCAACCATTCTTCTCACTCGTCCAGATAAAACTATTATCCTCTAGGAATGTCAAGTTATCTGTCACATCTACATAGGCTGCATCTCTATCTCGTAAGGGTTGTGATACTTTATTTGTCTTTGCATTATAAAAGACAAGTGTCAGGTCATTTTGATTTCTATTCAGTGTTTGTATCGATAGCACATTAGGATCTTTAGACCATTGTATTCTCGGGATATAATACGGATCTATATTACCAAAACTTATTTGTTTAGATTGCACCACATTGGTTCCAGCAAGTGCTTCTCCTAAGCTATAGATATGCAAACTTACTTTTGCATTTTCTTCTCCAGCTTTAGGGTATTTAAATACGGTTTGCGTTTGGTATAATTTATCACCATACACATCCATAGAAAACTCGGGCACATTGGTTTCATCAAAGCGTATATAGGCAATACGTTCTCCATCTGCACTCCAATCAAAAGCACGTACAAATGCAAACTCTTCTTCATATACCCAATCGGTAATTCCGTTTATAATGCTATTCTTCTTCCCATCAAATGTAAATTGATTGGTTTCGTTTCGATCAATATCAAAAACATATAGATTATTATTTTTCCCATACGCTATTTTAGTTCCATCCGGAGAAAACGTAGGTTCCTGAATAAGATCATCAGATACTTTGGTAAGCTTTCGCGAAAGCAAATCATACACATAGTACTCTCCAAGCGCAGAGCGTCTAAAAACGGACTTCAGTTGCGTAGAAAGCAATACCTTTTGTTCATCTGAACTAAATTCATACCCTATAAAATAATCCAAGCCTTCTATCTCGGCCGTACTTACTGCTGTTCGCACTTTCTGACCACTCTCATAATCATAAATATCTACAGTTCCTAAACGGCTAGCTCTATCAAAATTTTGAACAGCATATTCTTTTCCATTAGCCATGGAGTGCAATGCCTGCAAACGTTCGCCTCTAACGGTGTTCTTTTTCCATATATCGTCTATGGCAATAGATTGATTTTGTGCTGTAATGATGGGGGTTGCCAGAAGAAACATGGCAATCATAAAAGTATAGATTCTCATAAAAATCGTACGATTTTAGTAAAGGTTTTCCAATTTTACTAAAAAAAGACCAGAAAACAAGCTATTTGGTGTTAAATACTATCAAAATGTTAAGAAATAGTAATCATCAAAAACAATACCTAAAACTCCTTTATCAACTTTCTACCTATCTTTGTGATGACTACAAACCCATCAGAATGACCCAAAAAATATCAGGTTTTTCAAAACTTTCTAAATTAGAGAAGATTAACTGGTTGACACAAACCTATTTTTCTGGAAAAGAAGAAGCAAGCCTACTACTCAAAACGTACTGGAATTCAGACCAAAAACTTCAACAGTTACATGATGAATTCATAGAGAACACCATCACCAATTATTATTTACCATTAGGCGTAGCTCCTAATTTTTTAATTAACGACACCTACTATACCATTCCTATGGCTATAGAAGAGAGTTCTGTCGTTGCAGCTGCTAGTAAGGCTGCAAAATTCTGGGAAGAGCGTGGCGGTTTTAAAACAACGGTTCTTGGGACAACTAAAATAGGTCAGGTACATTTTATGTACACGGGTGAGCTAGATCTTTTACATACTTTTTTCAATAATATAAAACCTGCACTATTAGAAGATGCCAAACCCATTACTGCTAATATGGAAAAAAGAGGCGGTGGTGTTATTGACATTCAACTTATAGATAAAACTGAGTCTTTAGAGAACTACTATCAATTACATTGTACGTTTGAGACTTTAGATGCTATGGGTGCTAATTTTATAAATAGCTGCTTAGAACAGTTTGCACAGAGCTTTAAAGATGGGTTTGATGCAGATGTACGCTTTCGCGAAAGCGAACTCAACATCATTATGAGCATCTTATCAAACTACGTTCCTAATTGTCTCGTAAGAGCCGAAGTAAGTTGTCCTGTATCTGCCCTTGCTGAAAAAGGAATTGATGGCGAAGAATTTGCTTCAAAATTTGCACAAGCGATCGCCATTGCTGAGATAGAACCGTATCGTGC
>CAKZKZ010000748.1 GCA_937124495.1 uncultured Dokdonia sp.
CTTAGGTAATATGGAAGAACAAGATTTAAAAAGTATATGGAAATGTACTTCTAGTCAAGAAGAAATAACAATTAATACGACACAACTTATGAAAGATTTTAAATGTAAAATGGAACGCAGAGAACGTATTGTACGCAAAAGGGATTACAGAGAAACACTTGGGGCTATTATTAGTATTCTTATGTTTGGATACTTAACCTATTACACGCCTTCACTTGTATCAAAAATTGGCGGATTTCTTCTTATCGCATCCTACATTTATTACATATATAAACTACGTGCAAATAGAAAAAGTAAACATACACAAGAGTTATTCTTATCTGTAGAAAAACAGTTAGAACAACAAAAACAATTTATGCTTAATCAAGCAACATTATTAAGTTCTGTATTGTATTGGATGGCACTTCCCATATTTATTTCTTGTATGATTTTTATATGGGGCATTACCTCCTCTTCATCATACGAAGCGCCTTCTATCATATTAGAAATTCTTCCCACAGAACTACGAAGTAAAATGATATGGAGTATCATAATGGCTATTTTTTGTGGATACATTGTTTGGCTGAATAAACGAGCTGCAAAAATAAATTGGAGACCTCTCATCAAAGACATAGACATAATTATAGATCAATTAAAAAAATAATAGACTTTACTATTGAAGTCGTTTAAACTTTTTGAATTGAAGCGAAAACTGATGGTTTTGTGCCCAAATGAAGTCTTTTTTGAGCTACATAACAGAGTTATGGAGTCATAAAAAGGCAAAATATGGGCACAAAACGGTAATTTTTTAGCCAATTGGAAAAAGTTTAAACGACTTCATTATGACTTTTATAATTTACACAGGGTCATATCACGAATTATGCATATAAACATATCTCAAATATAGGATTATATATTTCTCACAGCATACACCTTTAAAGCTCTAAAACCGCGCATTGCTTTTTATATTTATTGTACTTTCGTAAGGCAAACAAAGCCATCTTTATGGGTAGAGGAATTGTTTATATGCTTATTGCCGCATTCACCTTTGCGTGGATGAATCTTCTGGCAAAATACCTACAGGATTTTCACCCGCTTCAAGTTGTCTTTTTTAGAGCTTTTGGAACTTTTATTTTTATTTTCCCATACATGCTTTATAAGAAGGTGCCCGTTATTGGAAAAAACGTATTCTGGCTCAGTCTTAGAGGGGTTTTAAGTTTTGTATCACTAGCTTTGTTCTTTAAAGTCGTGCAAGACATCCCGTTAGGTTCTGCTGTTGCTTTGCGATATACAGCGCCTATTTTCAGTGTGATCTTTGCATACTTTTTTTTAAAAGAAGCTGTCAAATTAGGACAATGGGCAAGTCTTATCATTTCGATCGTTGGCGCTTTCATTATGAAGGGAGTCGATTTTAGGATAGATACTACCAGTTTTATTCTCATTATGTTTTCATCTCTTTTAGTAGGCGGTGTATTTGCTATTGTACGTTACTTAGGGTCTCGTGAACACTTCCTAACGATCATTAATTATTTTATGGTATTTTCTATTGTAGGGAGTTTATTTTTCATTCAACATTGGCGTATGCCTGTAGGTGAAGAATGGTGGTGGGTTTCTATTATAGGTATTTTAGGACTTATAGGGCAGGTTTTCTTAACCCGATCTTTCCAGCTCGCAGATACTAGTACAGTGGCTCCTATAAAATATATGGAACTGGTGTATGCCTTACTTTTTGGTTTTTTCTTATTTGGCGAAAGCTATACTTTCTGGCCTATTATTGGGATGACACTTGTTGTATTAGGAATGCTTCTTAATGTGTGGATCAAGCGGAAGGGGTAATTTTCTTTTTACGCTTTCGCACTTCGACTACGCTCAGTATAAACTTCTGCGTCACGACGTTCCTTGAAAATACACAAAGTCGCTTTATACATTATGATGCTTATTGAAAACGCACGTACTCCATTTTAAAGGTCATTTAAAAATGGAAATATCACTTTGGATTGATTGACATTGTTATTTCACTACACAAACCCCACCTGACACAATATACATATACGCTAAAGCAAAAAACAACTACGTTTAAAAATCAATCACTGGCGTTTACCAATCAGTGATTTTCATCAACTCATTTTTTACTTAATTTATCTAAAGAAATAAGAGTGTATACGCTATTCCATATTAAGACTACTATACTCACTTATATTCCTTTTACTAGTCATCTCACGATAGCTATCCATCATTAGAACCAAGAACTAAAACCTTTAATCATGTTTAGAAAAAAAAACGTGTTACATTTTCTAAAATCCAATCTACTAGAAGTCTCCTACACTACTAAGTAGCATACACCAAATCGTATTTGTTTTTCTTCAAAATAAATACGCATAAATCTAGCATAAGACACAAGTTGTGAGTGTCTTTAAAAGTTCA
>CAKZKZ010000749.1 GCA_937124495.1 uncultured Dokdonia sp.
AATATAACACCCATACAATTAAAGTTCCCCATAGGATGATTCCTATATGGGGAACTTTACTTTTTAAAAACTACGTATTTGAAAAGAACACTGGCACTTATGAAATGGCTATTGTTTCATTAGAATAAAAAAACCACTTTTAGATATTAATATTCTATACTGATCTTCAGTTATTTATAAAAATCAGTATAAACAAATGCCTTTTTCGCGAAAAGCAGACACAACCTGTGAGTGTCTTTAAACCATCACACTTTTTAATATCTAAAATTTCAAATTATGTTAAAAAACATTTCAAATTTAGGAGAAACGTTGAGTAAAGGTCAACAACAAGAAATTAATGGAGGAAAAGCAGCTCCACCTGATTGTCCAATAGGATGTGGTGGAAAAGAAGCTGGTGACATCTGCTATAATTCTGCAGGCTGTAATTGTCAAGGTCATTGTAAAAGCTTTGGGGGAAATCTAGTTTGTGACGGTATCCAATAACCATTGTAATTAAATCAAGGAGAATACTATTTTGTATCTCCTTGATTTATATCAATAACTACTAAGTTACAGGTTATCTAACTGATTACTATTCTTATCATCACTTATCGTCCAGAAAAAGCCTACAAAAAAGAATTGATCTGCAGCTGGCGTCAATGCCCTTCTATCAAAAGTACCTCCTGTATTAGGGGTATTACTATATTGGAAACCATTTACATTATTAAATCCTAAAACATTATTTACAGATAGATATAAAATCTTTTGTTGTGAGAGTAAATACGCCCAGTTTAAACTAATACTATTAAAAGACTTAGTCTCTTCTTGTAAAAAACCAACCCTATTAGGATTGGTATAGGTACGCCCAGAACCATATTGATAACTAAATCCTACCTGAGACTTCCAATCAGTAATAAAATATTTTGCAACGACAGAAATATTATGTGTATTAGCAAAAGAAGGTGTTGCTTGCTCAGGAAAATTAAGATACTTTCTTTCTGAATCTAAAAAGGAATAACTCACCCAGTAATCCATATTCTTTATACTTGTATTATCTCTCCAAAACAAGTCTACTCCTTGTGCATATCCATCTCCCCCATTCTCAAACATACTATCGATTCCTGCAAATTCTGTATCAAAAGTAATGAGATTATCATACGTCTTTCTATAGCCTTCTGCTCTAAAAATACGGCCGTTATTATTGTATTGATAGTTCAATATATAATGCTGTGTTTTTTGAGCTTCTAATTCTTGACTAAACTTTAAAAAGTCATTGGTTGGATTTTGATAAAAATCACCATATGCTAATGACAACTGACTTTTCTTCCCTGTTTTATAGGCTAGTGATACGCGAGGAGAAACATTAAATTGATCTGTTAAGTTAGTATAAGAACCTCTTAGTCCTGCTTTCAATGCTAGTTTTTTAGAAAATATAACATCAGCCTCTGTAAATACGGCACTAATAGCACTATCATAGCCGTAGTTCTCATTTATTGTCTGATCCCCAAAAACACCTGTAAAATCCTCATTAAAATCTGTGATAAATTGCTCTGCTCCCATAGATAACTTAAATCTATTTGAAAAACGCTTCTTAAACTTTGCTTTAACATGTGCAGAGTTTTCCGTATCATCAATATCATTTGTGATAATTCCTACATCTGTTTTTGCATACGTATAGCTCCCTCCAGCTTGGATACTCCACGTATCTGATAAAACTCCTGTATAGGATGTATTTACATATAAATTACTATTCTTTAATTTAAAATCAAGTCCCTCTTCTAGATTAATATCCTCTTGGTTAAGTTCAAAATTAGAGGTTTCAAAAGCTGTATATAATTTAAACAATCCATCATTCGTTCTATATCGATATACCGCTTCTCCAGAAAGTGCTTCAAAAGGTTTTGACCAATCATTACGATCTGGAAAAGCTTCAATGTAGGGAGCCAAGTTGATATATGAAGTACTTAAACTCAAAGATGACTTCTCCCATTTTCTGGTCATTCCTACGCCACCACCTACAGACATCACAGAAATATCTGTTTTATTTTGATCGGGTTCATCAACCGTGTTTAATAATAGAACACTAGAAAGTGCTTCCCCATACTCTGCCGAATACCCTCCTGTAGAAAACGTAATCCCATCAAATAAAAACGGACTATATCGACCCCGTGTAGGAATATTATTAGTAGTAGGTGTATAGGGTGTAAACACACGAATCCCATCTATAAATATTTGTGTCTCCCCAGCATCGCCTCCACGTACAAAAAGACGGCCATCCTCGGCTACTGTTGTTGTTCCTGGAAGGGTTTGTAAAGCACCTACATAATCTCCTAAAGCACTTGCCGTGGTTACCACATCTAATGCTTTTAAGACAGAAATCTTACTATTATCACTTGCCGAAAAACTTCCTGCAGAAATCACCACAGTATCCAATGAATTGATATCTTCTTTCATCTGTACTTTTAATGCTTTCATACTTGATATAGGTCCAAAATAGGAATAAGCCTCATACGACAAGAACGTAACGATTAATACCTGATCCCCTGTTTCACTAGTAGTAAAGCTAAAAGTTCCATCAACGGCACTAGATGCTCCGTCATACGTGCCATCCAAATACACATTGGCTCCTTCAATAGGGGTCCCTTTAGCATCGGTTACCGTTCCAGAAACCGTTGTCTGTGCGTAGTTACTCACACACAAAAAGAAAAATAAGATATATACATACTTCATAATGATTGATTTTGATTGATGATGATTAATTGATTTTGAGTGATGAATGTTTTTAAGCAATACGATACGTTGCCGCCTGTGCTAATCGCTTA
>CAKZKZ010000750.1 GCA_937124495.1 uncultured Dokdonia sp.
ATAGAAGGAGTTTTGGGTTGTCTTTTATTACCTTATCTAGCCTATTCACTAATAAAATATCTAATAGATCTGATATATCTCCCTTTTCTACAGAAAAATAATCTTTCATATAAGATTCTCCAATTCCTAGATTTCCTTTATTAATTATTTCTTTGAAAAAAGATTCGTTCTTGACATTTATAATGATGTCTGGATATGCTGTAGAAGTAGTCCCGTAAATAAGTTTTTTTTCATCAGGAAATAAGATTGTTAATTTTCCTTTTTTTATCGTTTTTTTGAATATGGAATCAATAAGTTTTAAGCTCATTTAATAAGTGTTAAGTTTTTATTTTTAAATTATTATTGTGCATTAGTATGCGAAAAAAACTGTCATCAAGTATTAGGGGTGGCTTTTAGGGTATAGGGATCTTTTCTATGTTTACAGTATAGTATAATTGTATGATTTGATATTTCTATTTTTGTTAAGGGTTTGAGGATCAATATAATAAATTATCCATTGGAAATCAAAGAAAAGACAAGTAAATAATTGAATATTAGTTGGTTAAAAGCATACTCTGGCTATTTGAGGAAGTTGAAGCCAAAAACCTAATAAATTGAGCATAGTCACCATGCGGTAGGTCAATAGAAGAGAGGAGATTTAAAAGTAATTGCAATGTAATTACCAGTAATGATACTATGTGTGTTAGTATGTGTTGAAGGAGGATTGTAGGCGTAGACTCATTGTTAAAACAGATTTTATTGTGACTATGTCTGCGTAAATATATAATCTGATTTAATAGTATAAACCCTAAAAAAGAGTTAGTGAATTTAGGATGTTAATGTTTTGATGTCACTTAGAAATAATTCCCATATTGATGCTTTGTTTTTACTTCTGAAATAGCCGAAGTGTCCAATTTTTGATATGCCTACTTCTTTTGGGATTAAATGTTTTCGGATTGCTTTTTGACCTTTAAATTGATTCGTTAGCCAATCTACTGTAACTTTTGGGGCATAATTATCATCTTGAGCGCTATAAGAATATATAGGGCATTTAATTGCACTATAACTTTGTTCAGCATTAGAAACATGATCAAACAAATAGTTTGGACTACAACACCATGTTCTCCATTCTAGAGCCATATCCTTTGGCAAATCTTCTGAAGCTCCTATTTTCTTCCCAGGAAAATAACCGAATAGTTTAGTTAAAACAGGAATAAGCACATACCAAGTCATACACATTTTCCATTTACCCAACCCGCTCCATAGTTTCCAAAATCCCGTTTGTCCAGCAACTAATAAAATGCCATCTGCTTCTTTGCTTGAAGGTGCCAAACCAATCAATTGCCCACCTATACTATGGCCCATAAGGCATAACTTGGTGGCTGTATGATTTTTCTTTGCGTATTGTATGACGGCTTCAAGATCATTTGTTGCCCAAAGAGATGCCGATGTGTTGAATTTTTTTAATGATTGTAATTTTGATGCTCCAATTCCACTATAATCAAATGTATAAACCGCAAAATTATGCTGCTCTAAATACGTAGCTATTTTAAAATATAAAGTTTGTTTTACACCCGTAGCAGAGCTAATAACGACAAGACCTTTAGGTATAGTTTCAGGTATAAATTGTGTTACAGAAATTTTATTCCCATTCGGTGTATTAATAAAAATCGAATCCATGTTTATGTCTTTATAAAATTAATAATATCATTACCTATGGTTGAAAAATTACTTGATTCAAATGCCGAAGAGTGCCCGTACGTATGTTCTTTTGAAGTATAATGTACTCTGTTTAATTTTGCATTTTGATATTTTGAAGTTAACCAATCTACGGCCTGTTTAGTCGCATATAGATCATCTCCAAAACTTATAGAAAGTAAAGGACACTTTATCGTATCATAATATTGTTCTGACAGCGAAATATTATCAAATAAATAATTAGGCGATCTACACCACCTCATCCAATCTGTTGCGGCTCTTTTGGGCATATGACTTAAATTTTTGTCATTACCTTTTGGAAAAAAACCATACGTTTTTAATAACATAGGTACATATAGAAACCATGTTAAATAATTTATGATGTTTAATGGGAAAGGCCAGAATTTCCAATATCCAGTCTGAGCTGCCACCAAAATTACACCATCAAGTTTTGCACAGTTTTCTGTAAGGCCTATTATTTGCCCTCCTAAACTATGACCAAGAACAAATATTTTTGCTTCACTGTTCGTATCTATTATAGAATCAATAATAGTCTTCATATCACAAGCTGCCCATTTTTGAATAGACGCATTGGACGTTTTTAATTTATTCTCAGGTACATCTGTATCACTGTAATTGTATGTTATTACGTTGATATTATTATTAGATACATATTCTGCAAATTCATTATACTTATTTTGTAAAACCCGAGCTCCATTATTTATGATGAGGTAAATATTACTATTTGCAGGATATATTGTTTTTTTCATTAGTATAACAAGCTAAAATTAAGAGAGCTTTATTCTTGAGGATAAAAATTATTTAGTCAAATTAAGATTTTAGAAATGGCTAGTTAAAAGAAATATTTTTGTGAATGCCAGTAAATCAAACACTTAATTAAAAGTAAAGATATAGAAATTTAAGCATACCCAACTTAGATATAAAATGTACCAAGATAAAATTATAGAGTTATCTGATTTTGCAACGGGATATATAACATGCATTATATATAACCTGTAGCTCATTAAATGTGGTTGATTTTAACGGTATCCAAAACTCTATTGCCATAAAACTTTTTTTAAACATTAGAATTTCTTTTTAATCGCGGGGCGATAGCCATTGGT
>CAKZKZ010000751.1 GCA_937124495.1 uncultured Dokdonia sp.
AACGATTCCTTGTTGTGCTATAAAATTAGGAGATGTGGTGTCTAGGCTAGATCCACGTCCGCCTCCAAAACTTCCATTGACTACTTTAGGTTTAATTTCATATTGAGCAAGTCCTAATAAGTTAGAAAGGAGTAATCCTCTTGCTCCGATCATCTTCGTTTTATATCCTATTGCTGTAACTCCCAAATCGTTGTTTGTCGCTGCAGAAGCAAATCCTGCGACATAGTTTCCGTGAGTACCATTTTGAATATTATAATTAGGAAGACCCCCTACAAATTCTGATGCTAAATCTTCATGTCCAGGATCGAAATCTGTGGAGATACCAATACTAGTAGCATTACCTACATCAAATCCTTGATCTGTAATACCAATGACTACTTGAGACCTTCCCTTAGTAATACCCCAAGCTTGACGCGCTCGTATCATTCTTAAATCATTTTGCTCATATTCATCAATAGTATTGCTAATGTTTACATTATCTACCAAATCTGGATTTTCCCAATCATTAGGTGTAAATGAGATGGGTTGATCTGTGCGTACATCTACGGTATTAAATATATTTTTTTCTTTAAAAGAAGTACTTATAGGAGAAACATCAGGAATAATATTGATTTCTAATGGTTCATATTCTTCTTCTTTTTCTACAGATTTAAAATAAGAAGGGAAACGTCTTACGAGTTCATCTAAATTATCTGTAGGCCCTACATCAATGATGTATTTATTACGCAATTGACTATTTGAAGATGTACTAAAAAAATCATAAAACCCTTCTATAGTATACGTACTCAATATTTGATTGATATTTGTAGCATTTCTTACGTTGTTATCTACCCTGAGAAGTACCCCTGTAGCTGTTTTAGAAGCTATTTTAGGGACATACGCTTGATTGGGTATCTCAATAAAGTATCTGATACTTTCTTGAGCATATGTCGTCATTGTTGTAAAGAACATCAATAGACATACGATTTGAATTTTCCTTTTCATTAATCTTCTATTTTAGTTTTTAATAGATCGATTTCTTTCTTTAGGGAAATGATATATAAAGTAAGCTCTTCTATTTTTTCCATTTGAATTGCTTGCATTTCCCCTAGGTCTATTCCTTCTGTTTCTACTGTATTTGCTGCAGGTACATTAGGAAGATGTCCATTATTTTGAATAAACGTAGCTACTTCTTCAATGGTTTTTAATTGATAATCGTTTGTAAAAACATAATCAGGCCATTGTTCTTGTAGTTCTATACGTACGCCTTCTGCTAAGACTTTTCCTCCTACAGCAAGTCTATATTCTTGAGGTACGTATGTTGTATTAATAGCTACATAGTTTTTTGAAGCTGTTAAGAGATCATTAATGATAAGAGGACTGTTTTCTGATGTTTGTATTTTGTAACCATGTGTGGTGGTGGTTCCAACTAATTGATCACCATTTGTGTGTACTTGATTTTCTAACGAATTATTAAGATGGACGGCATCTTGTTTGTTATTATTTTGTTGTGCGTAACTTACTGTGCATAACAGTATCATCAAGAGAGTAAGATAATTTTTCATAAATAAAAGTTTTAATTAAATAATTGATTTCTCTACAAGTTGCATGGTTTGTCACACAAAAAAAATACCTAATGTATAAGTGCTTTTATTTATTTCATATTCGTTATATTTAAAAATTAACAATCTAAAAATGAATTATGAAGGCTGTTTTAATGAGTATTATAGGTTGTTTTATATGTTGTACAACGCTGTATAGTCAAGATGATTTGTATAAACAAGCACAGAAATATCAGAATTCTCTTTCTGAAGTATATCAAAATCCAGAAACTTCTATTCTTAGTAAAAAACAGTTAAAAGGTTTTCATGGATTAGCATTCTATCCTATTAACTTAAAATTTCGCGTAAGCGCAACCTTTACAAAAACACTTGATGCTATTCCATTTGATATGGCACTGTCATCTGGACGTACCCGTGAATATGTGATGTATGGTATTGCAAAATTTGAAATAGAAGGGAAGGTATTTGCATTACCTATTTATCAGAATACATATTATAGAGATCACCCAGAACACAAATATGGGCAAAGCCTCTTTTTACCTTTTACAGATTACACTAGTGGTGATGGTTCTTATGGTGGAGGACGTTATATAGATATGGAACAATCTGATATTATTAATAATACCGTAACTATAGATTTTAATAAAAATTACAATCCATATTGTGCATATAGTACAGGATATAACTGTCCAATTCCTCCAACAGAGAATGATCTAACGATTAGAATAGAAGCGGGTGTTAAGGAATTTGAAATGCATTAAACGAAAAACACCCTCATGCTATAGATATAGAATGAGGATGTGTCACTTTTGAAATTCTAAGTTATTTACAGTATTTTTTTTATGCTTAAACCAATTGATTTGGGGTCATTTCAGGCTAATTGTTTCGGTACTAAAACTTTAATTTTTCATCTTTATCCCAAAGTCCCCAATAGGCACCTACATCACCTTCAGGTCCTACTTTCCAAGATTCATCAAAGGATGAGAAATAAAACATTTCAATATTTTCTTTTGCAGACCAAGCTTGCGCATTGATAAAATATTTCATTGCATTTTCTCGAGAAGGGTAGGCTCCTTTTAAATTGGTACCGTGACTAGGCCATCCTGTTTCTGTGATGATTACTTTTTTTCCTTGTGCAGCATGAGAGGCTTGTCCAAACATTTGCTGCATATGATTTAATGAATTTTCAAGATCGCATCCTTCCCAATAAGGATAACAGTTGGATAAAATCACATCACACACTTCTGTAATCTTTGGATGATGCGAAAATTCATAATAGGCATCTACATATCCTACTGGAATACCTGGTAAGGCTTCTTTAACAATATGGATATAATCTAATAATTGAGCCTCAGTAAGTTCATCTCTATACAGTACTTCATTTCCTACAGCTGCAATATCTACATACCCTTCTTTTGCCAATGCAATTAAAGCTTCGACTTCTTCTTCATTCTTCTCTAAGTCGTCACTTAACCAGGCGCCTACCATAGTCTTAAGACCATGTTTATGAGCCATACGAGGTACATACTCATTTCCTTCAATACAAGAAAAAGAGCGCACCCATTTTGTATGAGGCTTGATGATTTCTATTCTTCGTTCTACTTGTGCTTCTGTAATAATATCGCCAGGGTTCTGACCATCTTCGTACATACTGAAGCATAATCCATGCATTCCAGTGTCTACTGTTTTTCTCCAAAGTTCTTCTAGAGCTTCGGCTGAATATTTACTAAAATCAACACCTTTATGTTCTGTATACTCTGTGTTTTCAAGTAGAAAGTTATGTTCTCCTCTGTATGACATGTTTATTTATATTTTAAATTTTCATTAGCATCCCAAAGCCCCCAACGTGCTCCTACATCACCTTCATGGTGTACCTTCCAAGATTCATCAAAAGAGGAGAAGTAGAACAATGGTATATCATCTTGTTTTGCCCAATTTGAGGTGTTTATAAAATACTTCATTGCATTTTCTGAAGAAGGTGTTGCTCCATGTGTACTATCTCCTTGGTTAGGCCATCCTGTTTCTGTAATCATTACTGGCTTTCCATTAGAAATACTCTTTGTTACGGCATACATCTTTCTTAGATAGTTTGAAGATTCTTCTATACTACTTCCTTCCCAGAATGGATAACAGTTCACTAAAATAACATCACATGCTTCTATAAGTTCAGGATGCTCATGGAATTTATAATAGGCATCAACATAACTTACAGGAAGACCAGGAAGTTCTTTCTTTACTTTGTTGATGTAATCAATGATTTCTTGTACGCTCAGTTCGTTTCTCATTAAAACTTCATTACCAATCACAGCAATATCTACACATCCAAGTTTTGCTAGATCTATAAGCGTATTAATTTCTATATCATTTTGAGCTTTGTCATTACTAATCCAAGCCCCAACCATTGTTTTTAATCCTTTTTTATAAGCTACTTTAGGGATGAATTCATTTCCTCCTGTACAGGAGAAGGAACGTACCCATTTTGTATAGGGAGCAATCACATCCATACGGCGTTCAATCTGATTTTCTGACAATTGATCACTAATATTTTGTCCTTCCATATAAGGGCTGAAACACATTCCGTGAACTCCATTATGTAATGAGGTAGCAAATAACGCTTTGATTCCAGTTCCTGACATGTTACTGAAATCAGTATCACTTTTTGAATGTGTATCAATAGCAGTTGCCATTAGAGAAGCTAATTTTCCTGTTTGAACGTAAGGTGTCGGTTTTTTACGTGCTTCTAGTTTTTTACGAACTTCATTGGCAGTTTCTTCTGTAACCTTATAATTACGCATTACAAACATAGCAATGAGTGTTCCTATAATAGGAATTCCAGAAAATGCTAATCGTAATCCATCAACAGCCCCTTCTGGTTGAATAGCTTGGCCTGAATCAAAGCCTACCACACTCATAATAACACCACTTAAGCCTCCAGCAATGGCAAAGCCAAACTTTACCATCCACCAGTAGATAGCCCCAAAAGTTCCTTCCCTTCTAAGACCCGTTTCGAGTTCGTCCAAATCTATGACATCTGCTGTCATAGACATCATTAATAAAAATAAACTCCCTATTCCAAAGGAGAAAAAAGGCAGTGCAATAATGAATAAATAAGGTTTGCCTGGAACAAATAAGAACCATAACATTAAATACCCTACAATTGATATTCCTTGAGATACCAAAAAGGCTTTCTTTTTCCCCATTTTTTTTGACATTCTAGCGACAATAGGAATGACGAAAAAAGTAGTTCCTAGAGCTCCTAAACACCCGAAAAGTGTAGGCCATATTCCTGCAGCACCCGCATCACCATCAAAAAGACGATATACTATAATAACGAATGAAAAAGAGGCAATCGTCATAAATGCATTATACACTAAGAAGGTAGCGATACATAATTTTCTAAAGGGTTTCATTTTAAAAGCAGTGACAAAACCTTGCCCTATTTCTTTTAAACTATTCCCTATGTTTTTGAAATTAAGCGGAGAATAATCTTCGTCTAGTGTTGATTTACTTTTAATAAATAAACCTGGTATAATAGCACAAATAGCAAAAATAACGCCTACCCAAACAGCAAGGGATCGAGTAGCGACTTCTGCCGATTCAAACCATTCAGGATCATACATAATTACCCAAAACCACGGGGCTATTACCCATGCCCACTGACCAATCCACTGGGCAACTGCCATAATATTAGTACGTTCATGAAAATCATCACTCATCTCATATCCCATAGCCACGTAGGGAACGCTAAAAATGGTAATACCCAAGTAAAATACAAATGACCAAATCATAAAGTAAGCGAAGTTGTAATCTACACCTGCTTCTCTGTAGAGTTGCCACATGATAATAAATGCGGCACCCATTATAAGACCTCCTAGAATCACATATTGTTTTCTTCGTCCCCATCTGGACTTGGTATTATCTGAAATATACCCCATAATAGGATCTGTAAACGTATCAAATAATCTAGGGAAAAAGTAAATGACTCCCCACATCCAACCAGGAAATCCTAAATCTTGAACAAGTACCACCATAAATATTCCTAAAGCAGCAGGAAACATTTGATTGGCAAGCATACCAATACCGAAGGCTACTTTCTGACCGAAGGGTACTTTTTGGGTAGTTGTGGACATATTTTTTGAGTTTTAGGTTAGTAATTATTAGTTGTATAGATCGATTATATGATATTGAGTTCGCTTTCGCGAAAGCGTATATCTGCTATTTCTAGTATTTAAATCGATATCCTCATAGTGTATGCTATTTATTTTATTGATTCTATAGGTTATATATTCGGAATCATAATTGTTTGTAACGCTTGCCCTTCAATATGTAGGGTCACTGTTTTTTCGCCAAGGCTCAAACTAAAATCTCGTGCAACGGGCTCTTCATTAAATACCACTACGGCAATAGAACCATCAGGATTCTTTGCAGCAGTTACTATAAATTTCTTGTCTTCTGGTCGATCCAGCGCTATTACTTTTGCACCAGGACGGATGTATTTACTAAAATGCGCCATGGTATAGTAGAGCGGGGTGAAGTACACTTCATCGGCATCTGGGTCTACAATTACTGGTGCAGCACACCAGTTCTTAAACCAGTTGGGGCCACCTTGCTTGTCTAATACCATATTCCAGTCTACCCAGCCATCTACCCAATTATTAAGGCATCCTATAATATCTCTGGCATATCTATTTACAGGAGCGTATTTTGGATGTAAATACTTGTCTTCTTCAGAAGCCCAGTCCCAACCCCAATCGGTTGATTCTTTGCTCCAATACCACATATCATCTTTCCAAGCTGGAACCTCAGAGTCTACGCAGCCTTCTGTTTCTATTAATAATTTATTGGGTGCTTTGTTATGTGCATATTGTAGTTCTTCTGGGAATACTTCATATGTACTTTCATACCAATGTATCGCAGTACCATCAAAATATTTTGAAGACGCTTCAGTAGCATACATAGAGTCTACCCACTCTTTTAAGCCAGCTCTATTTTGATCGTATCCTAAAATTATTTTATCACCGTGACCATCAGCTTCTAATTTTGGTCCTAAATGGTTTTGCACAAAATTGGTCATTTCATCAGGTGTGTAATGCATACTTTCCCAGTTGTCACCATTTCCATGTGGTTCATTCTCTACAGTAAATCCCCAGATATCAATACCTTCAGCTTTATAAGCGTCTGTATATTTTGAAAAGAATAATGCCCAAGTATCATAGTATTTAGGGAGTAGTTTTCCGCCAACCCATTTGTTATTATCTTTCATCCAAGGTGCAGCAGTCCAGGGGGAAGCAAAGATTTTAAATCCATCTTCAGAAGCAGTCATGGCATCTTTAATCATTGGGATTAAATCATCTTTATCTTCTTGTATTGTAAAATGTTCCAATTCCATATCATCTTCAACAGGTGAATATGAATATTGCGATAAGGAGAAATCACAAGAATTCATGTGTGTTCTGGTAAGCGAATAGTTAGCACCTTCCTTACTAAAATACGCTTGTATGATGGTATCTCTATTCTTCTTACTTAATTGATTAAGTAAATAGGCAGAAGACTCTGTAAAAGCGCCCCCAAAACCTGTAATGGTTTGTAATTCTCTTTCTGGATGAAGCGTGATTTTTTCTGATGTCTCTACTTCAGACACCGTATTCACTAATGTTAAGTTATTTCCGCTAGCTGAGGTTTCATAAA
>CAKZKZ010000752.1 GCA_937124495.1 uncultured Dokdonia sp.
TGTGGTGTGTCTCTTTTGTTTTTTTTACGGTGGTATTATCTATAAATTTTGGTGAGTTACCATCAACAGCGCCTTTTACTGTCGACTCAAAAAAAGATTCTGTATACTCTTCATCCTTATTACTTTTTCTTAGTACTTCTCGAAGTGTTGCTTTCCCTGAAAACGAGATTTGAATGGCATCATTTGTAAGTACATCAATACTCACCTCCCCTTTTGAAATATCATAATTTTGATAATCATCAGACACGGCTGGTTTAAAACGATCATCTGTCTTTTTCCCATAAGACATTTGCGGATCGTACCCTAATGTTAACGTAGCCTCTTTGGGTATTTTAAATACTTGGCGTTCGTTTTTAGAAACATTATTGCCTTCATGCTTTAGGTTCTTTGATGTTTTAATGATGAGATTAAACCCATCAAAAATATCAGCTTCATGTGACCACCAACTACTACTCATCTGATAACCATCATCTGTTTTTACAACTTTTATCTGACTTAACTCATCTATTTGTACTGCGTCAAATTTTTTAGAGTGTGTTAGTATTGTCATCCCAAAATCTGTTGTATCTGTGTCAGAAACATTTTCATTTCTAGAATCTTCTAGCTTTTTAGATTTCTTTTTACCAATAGAATCTATTTTATTGTTTATGCTTTCCTCTACTTTTTGCTCAACTTTATTTTCAATCCGATTTTTTATTCGTTTAAAAAGTTGTGCTTCCGCAGTTTGAAATTGTCCAATAAGACAAAAAAGAATAACATATTTTAGTGAGATTTTCATGAGTCTGATGTATTTAATTATACCTTTTGTTCATCTCACTTTTAAAATGTTAACAGAGACTTGAAAAAAAATTATATTTGCTTCGTGTTAATATTCTATTCCTTTATCTAACTAAATGGGAAATACGCTTAGCGACAATCAACTACAGGTACTATTAAGATCTGATGATAAAGCAGCTCTAGAAAGTGTTTACACACGCTATAGACAAGAGTTTCTTAATTATTCTATCCGCTATCCGCTTGCAGAAGCAGATGTTTTAGATATCTACCAAGATGCTGTCATTGCTATGCACCAAAACTTTGTCATGTCCCAGTTAGAATTAAAAGCGAGCAGTGTAAAAACTTATTTATTTGGGATAGGAAAAAATAAAATATTCAAAAAATTAAAAGAGCAAAATCGAGTACTACGAATAGAAATTGAAACTAGTGATACTTATGAAAACATTGATTTAGAATCACATCTACCCACTGAGAAGCAACTAGCACTGGCTAAAAATCTTAATGAAATTTCAGAATCGTGTAAAGCTATTTTAAAGTTATTTTATTACAGAGGTTTAACGATTGATGATATTGTAGAGACAACAGATTATAAAGACGGTAATACAGTACGAAGTCAAAAATCAAGATGCCTAAAACATTTAAAATCTTTATTTAAAGTCAACTGATGGATAAAGAACAACTCATACAAGGCTATATAGCCAACAGTTTATCTGATACAGATAAGGAAGTCGTTGAGAAACTGTTAGAAACAGACGCTGATTTTAAATTAGCACTAACATCGCACAATGATATGGCGATGGCTTACAAATTATCTGAAGCTCAAAATTTAAAAACAAGATTTCAAAAATTAGAACAAGAAAACACTAAAAATCACAACAATAAATTTGGCATCTCTAAACTATGGTATTCAGCTATTGCAGCAGTTTTAATTATTGGTTTTTTCTATATTACAAATAGCAATACAACAGGCGAAGATCTATTTAATTCAAATTTCACCACATACCCAAACACTTATCAACCCGTTACAAGAAATACCAGTGAAAACGAAAATTCAAAAGCCTTTGTCGCCTATGAAAATAAAGATTTCAAAAACGCTGAACTAGCATTTAAAGAAATTCTTAAGACATCAAGAGATCCCAATATTCGGTTTTATTATGCCATGACTTTAATGAATACATCTCAACTAGATATCGCATTAGAGCAACTTCAACAACTCAGTAAAGATACCTACGATTATAAATCAGAAACACTTTGGTACACGGCACTTATATATATTCAAAAAGAAGATTATAAAAATGCTAAAGCATCATTAAAAAGCTTAGATCTTTTAAACACTACATTTAAATCTGAAGAAAGACAACTCATTTTACAGAAGCTGGAAGACTAAACAATCGGGGTATTGAATGGTTTTTGCTTTCGCGAAAATATATACTACAATCATTTTCGAAAGAACGAGGAACAAATCACGAGAAATCACATTACATACAATATATAAAAAATATCATATACTTGTCTGCTCTCTCCTATCACCAAGATGATTAAGCCATTTTTCGCTTTCGCGAAAGCGATATTAAAAATTCTAAAAACACAAAATAGAATATGACTCTAATATAAAATGTCACTCTATCTCTACTTATATGCTAAAGAATAATCCCTATAATTGTAACTTTTACAATACATCAAGACTAGTAAAATGGTTACTTATACATTTTTATATCGTATCCGATCTTTATAACTACCCATTTATTTATATTTACGAAAACTAATCATCACCAACCATGGAAGGTCTTTTTACACTAGACAGTTTATTTACCCTATTAATGCTTGTCCTATTGCAAGTCGTATTAGGATTTGACAATTTATTATACATCTCTTTAGAGTCTAAAAAAGCCCCTGCAGAAAAGCAGAGCTATGTGCGTAGACTAGGTGTAGGAATGGCTATTGTATTACGTATCATACTCCTTTTTGTATTGATGTCTCTCATTCAATACTTCCAAGAACCTTTTGCTAGCTTACATGATAACAACATTATAGAGTTTTCTTTTAATGTGCATAGTATTATTGTACTTGCTGGAGGTATATTTATTATTTACACAGCCATTAAAGAAATTTGGCACATGATGCTCATCAAAGAACATGAAGAGACAGAAGTCAGTCGCAGTTCTGTAGGGAAAATTATTTTTTGGATTGTTGTGATGAATCTAGTTTTTTCTTTTGACTCTATACTAAGTGCCATGGCATTAACTAGCGGCATGGAATTTAAAGCACAGATGATTTTAATGTCTGTGGCTATCATCGCTGGAGGAATCCTTATGATTGTCATGGCAGACAAAGTGTCTAATTTCCTTCAAAAAAATAGAATGTATGAAGTATTAGGGCTTTTTATTCTTCTTATTGTAGGAATCATGCTACTATCTGAAGGGGGACATCTAGCACATTTATCATTCTTTGGGAATCAGATTACCCCCATGAGTAAGACAACTTTCTACTTTGTTATCATTGTATTAGTTCTCATAGATGTTGTGCAAGGCAGGTATCAAAAGAATTTATTAAAGGCTAAAAAAGAAGGTGATAGTCATTAAGAGTTCGCTTTCGCGAAAGCGTATACATTAAAAAACAAAACCCTGAAGGAAGTGTAAAAGAAAGTTGGTCGCCATTTACAAATAGTGACGCAATAAAAAAGGCGAATTAAAATTCGCCTTTTTTATTGTTATTTTTTTAGAGACTTATAGTACAAAACGATATGTCCACTTTACTAAAAACGTATTTCTGATTTGTTGTCCCAAAATTTGTTGATCTGCTGCATTAAAAAGACTCGCATCAGAAGAACTATTTCCTTCGATTCCTTGTGACCAAACTAAGAATAACTCAGATCCTGGAATGTATTCCCAACGCATCACTAAGTTAGATCTAAACTGAACAAAATTAAAATCAGGATCTCCAAAAGAATAATCAGTGGTTCCATCTTCATCTTCATCTACAACATAAGAACCATCTTGAAAACTAATTTGATTATTGTTATATAACGTCACACGATCACTTAATTTCTCAGCTTCGCTACTCGCTACATAATTAAAATCCTTATAGGTACCTTTTGCTATAAAAGGCTGTGCATAATACTGTATCGTAAGGTTAGGATTGATATTATAATTTACTCGTAATGTTGTACTCAATGTTTCTTGATCTATTGCTCCCGTAATATAACGTGTTCCAAACTCAGCAGGCGCATACGTACGTTGTGATACATACTGTGTTTTATTAGGATTTGTCTCATACTCGGTCTCTAAATTAAGACTCAAAGCATCTAATGGTTGCCAATTAAAACGCACTACATACCTTCTCAATTGAAAATTACTTTCTGCTGCATGTGAGTACACATATCCTAATACTGCCGAAAACTTTTTACGTTGATCTGTCCCACTAAAAGCAAAACCAAAATTCTCATCACCAAATCTCCACCTAGGCCCTCCTCGTAAGAAAGTATTTATAAAAATACGTGGTTTATGTCCAAATCCTACCTCTGAGAACCAGTTGTTTTTCCAATTCACCTCTGCTTGCATATCATATTGAATACGATTATAATTTCCATCAAAATCAAAAGTCGTAAACTGATTCAAGTTGATTTGTGCGCGACGATACCAGCTTGTTGGTTTTAAGAATAAACGTCGTAACCAAGCACTTTGACGTATCTCATCTGCTTGTCTCAAAAATCCAAGATCATTTAATTCTAACTCTGGAGATCTCCAAGCAAGGCTATTTCCATAACGCCAATTACCACCTCCATCTTTACCTATAGCAATACGCCCACCCGTTCCTGTAAGTGAAGTCCTTGTTGGATCTACTTCTACATGACCTGCATCTACCCTATTAAATAGATGACGTATAGATTGCTGTGTATTTGTAATCGCCTCTTCAGAGCCCGTCACATTACTAAATAAAAACTTACCATCTACAAAGTAATTACGATTTTGCCATGTATGTTGTGCATCGATTCCTCCAGTAAGTGCTTTGTCATGAAGAAAAGGCAAGTTTTGGTCTAACGTTCTATCTGTATAGGTCACTAGTCCACCTACAAAAGAATTACGGTTATTGAGATCTTTTTGTAAACGTACAACACTATAACTTGTCAAAGGTTCTACCAATTCTTTTCTTTTGGTTCCTAAATTCCCTTCTGCTTCTAATACATCTCTTACCTCTGGACGTTCGTCAAGTTCTATTTCCGAAAACTCATTGGCAGTGATACTTTGTAATGCACCAATAGACCAACCATCTTTTGTTTTACCACTAAACTTAGCGGCACCCAATATGGTCGAATTAATAGGAATATCTTCAAACTCACCTTTGCCACCATCAGCTGTAGAAGATCCTTGTGGACTACGCCCTATACGCCTTGAGAAAAATAAATTATCTCGACTTCCATTAAGACCTAATTGAAAGATATTGGCATTCTCTACAAAGAAAGGCCTACGCTCTTGGAAGAAAATTTCAAAACCATCCAATGCAATGGCACCTGGATCTGCATCTACTTGTCCAAAATCAGGATTAACCGTAAGATCTAAAGTAAGGTCATTTGTAATTCCAATTTTTGCATCAATTCCTCCATTGAATCTAAAATCATCTCCATCTCTAAAAGGATTTCCTGGCTCTGCTTCAAAAGTATCATATTGCCCTACCAAGAAAGGTTGAATCTCTAGTTGTTTTTGTGGTTCTATATTTTTAAGACCTCTTAATTCTCCAAAATTACTCACCCAGCCGTTGGCATCCTGAGGCACACGTTGCCACACATCACGCTCTTGGTTTCTAAAAAACAATCTAGTCACTTGTAATCCCCAAACTTGCTCTTCTGCCTTTCCAAATTTAAGCTGACTTAAAGGTATTTTTGCTTCGGCAGTCCACCCTTCTTCATCTATATGACTTGCGGCATACCAAATAGGATTCCAACTAGAATCAAAATTTCCATTATTTGAAATAAACTCATCTCCTTTTACACCAGAAGCAGAGATAGTAAATGAAAACCCAGAACGATCATCATTATAACTATCTATATTAATTTCTACCCAATCTCCAGGAAAATCATCTCGACGCCCCATACGACGCACTATTTTATCTACTTCTGTATCATAGGCTCTCCAAGCTACGTATAGATATTTCTGATCGTAGGTAATTTTAAATTTTGTTTTTTGAGCAGGTGCTGTGTTTTCGTCAGGTTCATTTTCTACAAAATCACTAGCCCATTCGACAGCATTCCAAGCGTCTTCGTCTATAATACCATCTATGGTAGGTGCTTCTCCTGTATAGGCATTTGTAGTATATACTCGTTTAGGAACTACAGTAGACGTTTTTGTAGAATCTGTTTGTGAGTACGCTTTCGCGAAAGCGAAAACAGAAAAAATAAAGAGGAAAATAACTGTTCGTTGATTGATTGATTGCATGATTGATGATTAGGTTATGTTGCTAAAGACTCATAAGCTATTTACCTTGTGACAGATCAAGCCATATTTTATGAATAACTTAACATTTTTAACATACAATTACTTCAAAAACACAAAACGCATCACTTCATTATTCTAACGTATAGACAATAGTTACAGAGCCATTATACGCGAGAACAGTTCCATCATGCTGTAAAAACTTTAAAGAATTTACTTCATTTGAAGAGAATGTAAATGTCATGGTGTTATTTAAAAACTCACCTTCTTTAAAAGTTTCATCATCAAAAGAGAATACAATCCTATCATTAGTAATTGAATATTCTGTAAAACCTACGCAGTTTACTACAGCGCAAATTGCAGTTTGTATACGCTGACCATTGTCATCTTCTTCAACGTCTATAAAAAGCCCTCCTCCAAAAGGGCAAGCAATTCCTTCGTCTTCAAACCGAAGACTTCCAATATCAAGACAACTATTAAATACGTCTAACCATAGCGGTGAGAGTAAAGGAGTTTCAATTAACAAATCATTAGAAGACGCACCATCACCATTAAAATCCATAGCAGTATCTAAGAGATAAGAGCTAATCACATAGGTCTGCCCTGCAAGTGATGAATTAGTATCATCAGAATTACAACTTAACAATAAAAAACATAAGATCGTACTTGCAATCAGTCTATTCATTTTAGAAGTTTTTATCAAAAATAGTGCAATTTCATAAACCTAAATGCAAGTTCTTAAAACTCAAAAAATGGCTTCAAATTTTGTCCTATATATATACCCTCTTTTTAGCCTTATAAAAACACCTTAAAATATTGCAACTTGGCTATTTGTGTAATCAATAATTAATCGTACTTTTGCAGACCGTTTTTATACGGGAAAATTGGAATGTTTAATTTAAATTAATTAGTGTGGACACATTAAGTTACAAAACAGTATCTGCAAACAAAGCTACCGCAACAAAGGAGTGGGTTTTGATTGACGCTGACGGACAGACGCTAGGTCGTATGTCATCTATCGTAGCTAAGTTTTTACGCGGTAAGTACAAAACTAACTTTACACCTCATGTTGATTGTGGAGATAACGTTGTTGTTATCAATGCAGAAAAAATCAATTTAACAGGGAGTAAATGGACGGACAAATCATACATCCGTCACACAGGATATCCTGGTGGGCAGCGTAGTCTTACAGCAACAGAACTCTTCGATAAAGACCCTACTCGCATCATTGAGAATGCAGTAAAAGGAATGTTACCTAAAAACAAATTAGGTAGTGCTTTATTTCGCAATTTGAAAGTGTACTCTGGAACAGAGCACGGACAAGAGGCACAAAAGCCTAGAACAATTAATCTTAACGAAATTAAGTAATGGAAGTAATTCACAAAATCGGCCGTCGTAAGACCGCTGTAGCACGTGTATATGTTTCTGAAGGAAAAGGAAACATTACTGTGAACAAAAAGGACATGAATGTATACTTCCCTACCGCTACGTTACAGTACAAAGTAAACCAGCCATTGGTATTAACCGAAAATGATGGAAACTTTGACATTAAAGTAAACGTATACGGAGGTGGTATTACAGGTCAAGCAGAAGCTATTCGTCTTGCTCTTTCAAGAGCAATGTGTGAGCTAGATGCAGAGAACCGTACAATCCTTAAACCAGAAGGTTTATTGACAAGAGATCCAAGAATGGTTGAGCGTAAGAAATTCGGTCAGAAGAAAGCTCGTAAGAAATTCCAGTTCTCTAAGCGTTAATACATCGCGTATTAATCTCAGAATTAAGAAAATTAAAAATGTTGTCGTGGCTTGGTTCGCTTTCGCGAAAGCGTATAAAGAATCAAGGTTAGTTTAGCATCTAAACTTCGATATCGGAGTTGCTAATTTAAGTCCAACGGAACGTAAACTATTACAAAAATGGCAAATAACATAGAAGTAAAAGAATTGCTTGATGCAGGTGTACACTTTGGACACCTCACAAGAAGATGGGATCCAAATATGGCACCGTATATCTATATGGAGCGTAATGGTATTCACATCATTAACTTATACAAAACAGTTGCTAAAATTGAAGAGTCTTCAGAAGCTCTTAAAAAAATAGCAGCTTCAGGTAGAAAAATACTTTTCGTAGCTACCAAAAAACAAGCTAAAGATATCGTATCAGCAAAAGCTGCAAACGCAAACATGCCTTACATCACAGAAAGATGGCCTGGTGGAATGCTTACCAACTTTGTTACGATTAGAAAAGCGATTAAAAAAATGCAAACTATCGACCGCATGAAGGCTGATGGACGTTTTGATACGCTTTCTAAGAAAGAAAAACTACAAATGAATCGTCTTCGTGAGAAGCTTGACAAAAACTTAGGATCTATTGCAGATATGACACGTCTTCCAGGCGCATTATTTGTTGTAGATATTAAGCGTGAGCACATTGCGATTAAAGAAGCACAAAAATTAAATATTCCAATATTTGCGATGGTAGATACCAACTCTGACCCACGTCAAGTTGATTATCTTATACCATCTAATGATGATGCTTCAAAATCTATCGATAAGATTGTAGGATATGTATCTGATGCTATTATAGAAGGTCTTGCAGAACGCAAAGCTGGAAAAGATGCTCAAGCAGAAGGAAAAGATGCTCCTAAAGCAAAAGCAGCAACAAAAGCGGCTCCTGCACCAGTAGAAAAAGCGGCTCCTGCACCAGTAGAAAAGGCTGAACCAGCAAAAGTAGAAGCTGCAGCAAGCGACGAAGAAGAGTAAATAACATTTTCACAATATAAAAAAGTCGTTTAGTTCCTTTCTTTGCAGAAAATAAACTGAACGACTTTTTAATTTTAAATACTTAAACAAAATGGCAAAAATTACAGCCGCAGAAGTAAACAAGCTTAGAAAATCTACCGGAGCCGGTATGATGGATTGTAAAAAAGCATTAGTAGAAGCAGAAGGTGATTTTGACAAAGCAATCACTATCCTTCGTAAGAAAGGACAGAAAATTGCTGAAAAAAGAGCTGACAGAGATTCTAGTGAAGGTGCTGTTGTTGCAAAAATCAATGATGACAATACTAGAGGTATTGTTGTATCACTTAACTGTGAGACTGATTTTGTTGCAAAAAATGATTCTTTTGTAGTGATGGCTCGCCAAATGGCAGATATCGCTTTAGGAACAAACTCTAAAGAAGAATTTCTTGCTGCAGATTTTGAAGGAATGACTGTAGCCGAAAAACTTATCGAACAAACAGGTGTTATCGGTGAGAAAATCGAAATCGGTGGTTTCGAAACACTAGAAGCTCCTTTTGTAGGTTCTTATGTACACGGTAATAAAATTGGAGCTTTAGTAGGTTTATCTGCTGCTATCGACACCTCTGCAGAAGTTGCTAAAGCTGTATCTATGCAAGTAGCATCTATGGGAGCTACTACATTATCTTATAAAGATTTTGATCCTGCTTATGTTGCATCTGAAACAGAAGCAAGAATTGCTGTGATAGAAAAAGATAATATCGAATTAGGTCGTTTAGGTAAAACACTTAAAAATGTACCTGAATATATCTCTATGTCTCAGTTAACTACTGAAGTACTTGCAAAGGCAGAAAACGACATCAAAGCTCAATTACAAGCTGAAGGGAAGCCAGAGAAAATCTGGGATAAAATCGTTCCTGGAAAATTAGAGCGTTTTATCGCAGATAACACAACACTTGATCATGAACAATGTCTTCTTGACCAACGTTTTATTATGGACGATAGTGTTTCTGTTGCAGACTATGTAACAAGCAAAGGAGATTTAAGCGTTGCAGGATTCAAAAGAGTTACTTTAGGATAAGGCAAGTTTTAAATATCAATACAAAAAATGCGCTCTATTTCTAGAGCGCATTTTTTATATGTATATACTGGCTAATTATTTTAATTTGCTCTCTCTATAACAAGATTTCCTACTGGCTCAGTAAGTAGGTTGCCGTTTCCAAAAGGAGTTTCATCATATAAGCTAATAGCTGCATTTTCTTCACCATCATTCGCCTCATATGTATTCCCAAGAATCACACCCGCATCATAAGGACGCAACTCTATACTCTCCATGTCTACCAATGTTTCTCCATCGACTATATTAAAAGAACTTACCCCTAAAAACCAATCTGGACTAGGATTTAATTTCGCTAAAAAAGTAATTCTAGTACGTGTTGGAGTTACAGAAACAGATGTATTTACTGTACTTTGAGAACCCGTTGTTCCTGCTGTTACAATACTAAACATCCCATCTCCTTCTTCACCTAAAGAAGTACTTAAAAAAGAAGAAAGTCCATCTACATCACCAGACTCTGCATATAATGCCATTCCTTCGGATGCTAATTGCCCTACAGCATATATAGATAACTCTGGAGCATGCGCTATCGCAACAATAGTTCCAAAAGAAGCATTTGCAGGATAATCTGTAGGGTTATTTTCTTCTGTAAAATTTGTAGTAAATGTTAAATCATAGGTAGCAGTCGCTTCTGGCAAACCTGGTCCTGGTGTTGGCCCTCCATCTGGCCCTCCATCATCATCACTTCCACAGCTAACAAAAAGAGATAAAACAATAAGGTAGCTTAGTTTAAATAATTTGTTCATAATTGATGTATTCATTTTTGATTTTAATAAATATTTTGGAAAACAATATGTGCATAGCAACACATATATATTTATGATATAAATATAATAAACTTGTCACTCTCCAAAGGTAAGAGTTTATAATAGTTTACATAAAATAGACACTATTATTGAATAAAATAGCATCCTTACCCTTTTTGTAAGGCAAAACACAGTATCATTATTACATCAATCTTGCTTAAAAGAATTTCTTTAAAAAAGTAGCATAAACATTATATTTGCATAATCTTTTTCAACCTATGACATACAAAAGAATATTACTTAAGTTATCTGGCGAATCTTTAATGGGCGATCGTCAATACGGTATAGACCCTAAACGCCTATCTGAATATGCAGCAGACATTAAAGGTGTTATAGCCACAGGTGTTCAAGTTGCTATTGTAATAGGAGGTGGAAACATTTTTAGAGGAGTTGCTGGAGCAAGCAAAGGAATGGATCGTGTACAAAGCGATCACATGGGAATGCTTGCTACTGTAATAAACGGACTTGCACTACAAGACGCTCTAGAAGATGCTGACATCCCTACACGACTTCAATCAGCGATAAAAATAAATGAAGTAGCTGAACCCTTCATAAGAAGAAAAGCAATGCGCCATTTAGAAAAAGGACGTGTTGTTATTTTTGGAGGAGGAACAGGAAATCCATACTTCACTACAGACTCTGCAGCCGTTTTACGAGCTATAGAAATAGAAGCAGATGTGATCCTTAAAGGAACACGTGTTGATGGAATTTACAATTCTGATCCTGAAAAAAATAGCGATGCTATTAAGTATGATCATATTTCTTTTGACGATGTATTACGTAAAGGATTGAAAGTAATGGATACTACTGCATTTACGCTAAGTCAAGAAAACGAACTTCCTATCATTGTTTTTGATATGAACAAACCAGGTAACTTATTAAAAGTGGTTACTGGAGAACAAATAGGGACTACAGTAAACCTATAAATTAGTATATGGCGCATTTTTTGTTAAATTGCCTTTAAAATATATTTTATTATGAATGAAGAAATTCAATTTATACTAGATAGTGCTAAAGAATCTATGGAAA
>CAKZKZ010000753.1 GCA_937124495.1 uncultured Dokdonia sp.
CGCATCATATTTTAAAAGATCACGCATTCCTTCTGCAAGACCTGTATTCATTTTTCTTTCGATGATTTCTCCTAGCAACACATATCCAGTATCACTATAATGGTAGGTTTCTCCAGGCAGCCCTTGAGGCGTTCCGTGATCCATAGCCCACTGTATGTGCTCGGTGCGAGTCCATCGTTTTGTAGGATCTTTAGACGCTTCTGCGATGTATTCCCTATTTCCTTCTGCATAATCAAAAAGACCACTTGTATGCATCATACAATGTTTCAGCGTGATTTTAGAAGGATTATATCCTCCTTTCTCAAGAATGCTCTTATGCTCCTTAGATATATAATCCGTGATAGGAGCATCAATGTTGACGAGTCCTTTTTCGCGCAAGCGTAATATACTAGTCGCTACAAAGGTTTTGGTTAAACTAGCAATTCTAAAAGGTTGATCGGCATCGAGTGATTGCTCTTTGGTCGTACTATCGTATCCAGAGGCTCCTGAAAAATCAATTCCAAGTTGAGGCGAAATCACCGTAAGTGAAATTCCAACAGCATTGGTATTGGATGTGTTTATTTCTTCCTGCAAGATACGAGTAAGCACCTCATCTGATGAACCCGTATAATCTACTATTGCTTTTTGACTCTTGCAACTTAACAGGCATAAAGCCAAGCATAAAACATAATATTTGATTGTCATTCTATTATTTTTTTGCAAAGATTATGCTTTCGCGAAAGCTACCATTGTAAAAATTCGTCATGAATAATGTGGACGGACTTGTATAAAGGCTGGAGTCTTTAATAATTGTGCGGGCGTAAACGATGTATATCGTTTAATTTCTTTAATAAAATGACTTTGATCGTAGTATCCATAGGCATGTACATAGTGTTGCCAATCTGCATTTTGGGTAACATACAATTCCCTTATAGCTTGTTTGTAACGCTGTAATGATTGAAATTTTTTAGGAGTTAATCCCGTATCTCTCTTAAAATGGCGCTCCAGTGTCGAGTACGAATATTTTGTAGCTTCCATAATCGTTTTAAGATCGCATGTAGCACTAATCTCTTGGGCCATCTCAACGACAAATCCTTCACGTTCTTTCTTATAATGCGTAAGTAACCATTGATCTAACTCATTAGCTATCTCAGCAGTGGATAAGGTTTTTAAATGTGCTTTGAAATTATCTATTTCAACATCAAAAACATCACCTGTAAATGCGATAGAATCTCTCATAAGGGCATCAGCCTTAAGATTTAAAAAGGGTTTTAAAGAAGAAAGGCCTCTAGACTTAAATTTGATAATAATACAAGAAATAAGATGTGTTAAGTCCATTACCACTTCTTTATGAATAAAACTAAATAACTGACTCTTATTAGAAGTATATCGTTTTCCCATATAATCAATAGTGTAATACCCATCTAATACAATCAACATATCAGGTGTAATTCCAGGATAGGCATATAATTGATGATTACCAAATGACAACTGAGTAATGTCATTTACAATCCAATAGTGATCTATATGGCGTTGTAATTCTGGAATTTGAGGTTCAAACAGCATAGTGATGATTCGTGTATACTAAAATAGACGCTTTTTATAGATTATTGTGACACTACCTGGTTTATTTTCTAATTAGTTGTCATAAAAGACCTTACGATACAACGGTAATACCCTCTTTTAAAAAAGTGCAATTAACCACCTAATAATAAGCGGTTTGACTCGTGTTATTTCAATATAGAAGAGTGAATTTTACATAGTACCTATAAACAAGTTCACTTATTTTTTATAGTGTCTTTAAAACTAGATACATCTAAATGTATTATAAAATGAATATCTAAAATTAAAGAATAATCTTAAAAACAATCATCATGGCAAATTGTAATGAACCACAGTGTAAACAGCTTCTCAAAAGACTAAGTAGATCAAACGCTAGAGTTAAAAGACGTCGTGAAAGGCTTAATTACGCATTAGCAGGGCTTGGTTTTAGCGCTACAGCATCCCTAACAGTTCTTGCCGCACGGCTTTCAAGTGCTTCCGCAGCTAATGCTGCGGTAGCAATATTTCCAGGGGTAGGCTGGGTATTTGGCGGTATCGCAGCAGCTCTTTTAGTTACATGTATTGAATTATTAAGACAAACTACAGTAGAGAAAAATAAAAGAGGAGTACTATGTCAACAAGCATACGATACCTGTGACGTTGAATGTTTACCAGAGTATTGTAGATAATGAATACGTGAAAATTTATCTTATTGTATCTTAATCACTAAAAAAGCTATACGGTATCACGTATAGCTTTTCTTTTGTGCTTATACTAAGCATTTCTAAGGTTTTACATCAAAAATAACATACATAGATGAAGCTTATAAAAATGTATCACCTTGTAAATAGATTAAAAAATATGACATCTATTTCTGATACAAGCTGAGTCAAAACCACCTCCGCAATCTTCATTTGTATCGCAATAAATACTTGTAGCACAAGAACCACTTCCTGTTACTGATTTCTGTTCTAATGTGTTTAGCTTTTGAACACCATCAAGGTTTAACATGTTTTTTAACATACTATAAAATTTTAAAGATTAATAATGCTTCAAATGTATATATCAAGCTGATATTCAACAGGTAACGCCGATAGGGGCTTACTAGCTAAAATGATGATTACCAACGTAAATCATTCAAAATACGGTTTGGTAAAACTTCATGAATTATGAGTATGTGTTTTAGAATACATTGATTAATGAGCACAGAAGAATATGTTGTAAATGAGGAAAAAGAAGGAAAGAGCGTAGTTTTCTGTACGTCTCAGAAGTAGGTAAATCATTTTTAAAGTGAAAACATATAAAAGTAAACCTATAAAGTGCTTATAAACACGATCAATACTTCGAACATTTCGAAAAGATAAAACCTTATTCTTTATACGCTTTCGCGAAAGCGTGTAAAATATAATAGAGCGCAATATCCCCTTTTGATAGGTCTCACTTTAATCGTGCTAACAAGGCAGCTTTATACTGATTCCCAATAGGTATCTGAATGGTGTCAATAAACAAACTGTCGGTTTGTATGGCTGTTATTTTAGAAAAATTTACAATATAAGATTTCTGCACCTGAATGAAATCACTGGGCAGTTTACTTAACGCTTCTCCAATACTTTGGCGTGCCATTATTTTTTTATCTGCAACAAAATAATACATATAATTACCATCTTTTTGCAGGTAGTTAATTGCTGTAATTTGTAATTGATGCGTTTCTAATCCACTCTTTACAAAAAGAGTAGCGGGATATTCAGAAAAGGTATTTGAACTATTATTATTATTTTGTTCTTGAGTATTGATAAGCTTCGTAATAGTTTTAGAAAACCGTTCTAAACTAATAGGCTTTAATAAATAATCGGTAGTATTTACATCATAACTTTCTAAAGCATGTTCAGAGTACGCCGTCGTAAATACGATAGATGTTTTGGGTGTTATCATCTTAGATAAAGACAAACCACTTAAATGTGGCATATTAATGTCTAAAAAAACGACATCTACAGTATGAGTATTTAAAAATTCCAATGCTTTTAAACCATTTCTAAAAGTGTTTACCAACTCTAAGTTTGAGAAGTGTTTTAGATAAGAAACAATCAATTCAATTGCTTTGGGTTCATCATCCACTATGATTACTTTCATCGGTTTCAATTTTTAATTCTACAGTATATTCTGATGTCCCTGTAATGTATAAACTATGTTTATTGGGGTATGCTAACTCTAATCGATTGGTATTAGATGCAATTCCAAACCCACCTTTATCATGGGTCGGCTTAAAGCTTGGTATCGAGTTTTTAACTGTAAATAGTAGTGTGTCGTTTTGAGTTATATCTACATGAATCGTAATAAACGATTTTTCTTCGGGTTGTACTCCATGTTTAAAAGCATTTTCTATATAACATAATAAGATTCCGGGTTCAATTAATTGTTGATCATATTCCCCTTTAATGACAAAAGTATAATCAATTTCATCTTCTTCAAACCGCAGTAAATGTAATGCTGCAAAATTTTGAAGAAATAAGATTTCTTGTGAGATAGGTACTTTTTCATTTTTGGTGCCATATACTACATATCGTAATAATCTAGATAATGTATCGATACTCTTTGCAAGTTTTGGATTGTTTTTTTGATCGACCATCGCTAATAAATTATTCATGGTATTAAATAAAAAATGAGGATGTAATTGCGAGCGCAATAAATGTAATTCGGCTTGCTGATTAGCAACTTCTAAACGTTGTCTATCTTTTGCTGTTTTACTCCACACTTTTACAAAACCACCCCCTATAGCTATAGTGGTGTAAAAAATAAAAATACCATACCATAATGATGGAAACCAAAGAACTTCTATCAAATTCTCAAAAAACAACAATACAAAAAAGTAATATAAAACAAAAAACACCACAGCAATTAACAATGACTTTACCGTCAATATAAACAAGTTAGATTTGGCTTTAACTCCTTGAATAAGATGAAATTGTAAATAAAAATAGATCACAAATAGAAATTGTCCAATTGAAAAAAACCGAATGAGTTCTGTACTATGCCTTATTTCATTAACACTTTTACCATCTATAATATTCACCATATGATAGGTGATTGAAAAAGTATAAACAATCAACCAAGAACTGAAAATCCAAAACAATATATGTATCAATATTTCTAGCCAACGCCTATTCATTAGGGTAAGATATGTCATTAAATCAATTCATGGCACGATTTGGTAGCAATGAAGTGAAATCTGTTATAAAAGTCTATGAAAAAAGGATATCCCATTTTTTAAGAGATTACTACCTAAAAAAAGAAGGTATATCACTTCGTTCATGTTACAAGAACAATAGCCAGTTTCTTTGCTTCATATATTTAAAATATCTAGTAAAATGAAAAATATAATAGTAACAATCTTAGTTGCATATTTAATGATATGCACATCTATGATAACTGCTCAAGAAAATAAGGATAAACAAGCTATTGATAGGATCTCAACGTATTTACGTGAAAGCGAAAAGAACGGTTTAACAGGAGCTATGTTAATTGCAAGAGGAGATAAAATCTTATACAATGAAGCTTTTGGAATGGCAAATAAAGAAAAGAAGATTAAAAATACCACCAAAACAGTTTTTGACATTGGTTCTGTATCAAAACAATTTACTGCAACAGCCATTTTAAAATTAGAAGAGCAAGGAAAATTGAAAGTGGAAGATGTGCTGAGTACCTATTTCAAAAATATTCCGGAAGACAAAAAAAACATTACGATTCATCAACTATTGATTCACGCTGCTGGAATAACTGGGGATATAGGAGAAAACGATTTTGACCATATTCCTGTCGATGATTATTTCAACCAATTATTTGCAACAACACTTTTACATCAACCAGGTTCCAAACACGAATATTCCAATGCTGGCTATAGTATATTGGCAAGAATTATAGAATTGGTTTCTGGTCAATCATATGAATCTTTTTTAAATACGTATTTATTCCAACCTGCAGGAATGAAGTATACAGGATATTTATTACCAAAATGGGAAGACTGTACACTTGCAAATGGATATAGTTATGATGTCATTAATACAGGGAGCATGGTTGCTCGTTACCAACAAGACGGCAAAATATCAAGAGTTCTAATGGGAAATGGAGGCATTAACTCAACCCAAGAAGATATGTTTAAATGGTATATCGCCTTACGGTCAAATACGATTTTGTCACCAGCTGTCACAAAAAAGTTAACCACTCCTTATATTCTCGAATTTGAAGGAGATACAAGTTATTACGCGTATGGTTGGGCAATTTTTAAAACACCTCGAGGTACAAAGATGATTGCTCATGATGGAAGTAATGCGACGTTCTTTTACGATTTTAGGTGGTTTCCAGAAGAAGATGTAGCCATACTCTATGCAACCCCTTCACTCACAAGAACTATAGGCGGAATGGCCTGGAGAGTTGATAAAATGTTTTTTGACGACACATATAAACCTAAAGCCATTGAAACTGATTTTGTAAGTTCAATGTTAAACTTTTTAGAAAACTATGAAGGTGCTTTTGAGGCCTTAAAATCAGCAATAAAAAAGCAATTTGGTTCAGATATAACAAAGGCTTTTTATTTAAACCGTTTGAGTGGTGTGTATTCAAGGAGCGGCATGTTAGAAAAAGCAATACTCGTTGCTGAATTGAATATAGAGTTTTTCCCAAAAGACAGCAATATCAGGGATAGTTTGGGGCAGGCGTACTATAACAATGGAAATCTTAAAAAAGCATTAGCTGCTTTTAAAGAAGCGGTTGCTCTTGATGCAAATAATGTATATGCTCAAGAAATGATACAGAAACTCACAAAATAAAATGTGATATCTAATAAGATAATGATCAGCGCATGATACTGATCATTATCTTATCTGTACCTTTTCTGTATTCGCTTTCAAAGAACGTAGCGATGCAGAAGTTTATACTGATCGTAGCCGAAGTGTAAAAGCGTATACACCATAATAGAACGCTATATATTCGTCTAACTAGATAACCGTTTTTAATTGCTGTTTAATACGAGTATTGAAACATTTGTTTTTTCCATTGTTTTTGACAATACTTTATTTACGCTGCTTGAAAAAGAATCATTTATTTTATCCTTTTTATTAACGCAAAGCAAAGACAAATTGTTTTTAGAAATGAAATTGATCATACCATTTGAGCTATCATCATTTGCATCGAATTCATAGACAATGACATCTTTTTTAACATTTAATTCTTTGGTTTTGCCGAGTTCAACCTTTTCTGTTTCCAATGTGTTATTTTGAACAGTCTTAAAAAGCTTAAAAGGCTTTTGAGAATGGTTTTTTAGATCATTTACAAGTGCTATTTTATCGATTCCTTCAATAGAGTTTAAAAACCCTATGGATTGGTTATTATATGAAGTAAAGGCTTCTGAATCTCCAGAAATTAAGACTCCTCCATCGTGCGTTTTAAGTAAATCAACTGTTACCTGATCTCCTAAAAAATTAATAATCTTCTTTTTACGTTTACCAAGGACAACAATATCAGGTTTTGTTTTTTCGATATGATTCTTAATTTCATTTTTCACATTACCAAATGTAAAATTACAAGCAATGGGAAGGCCTGCTTCTTTGGATATAGAACTCACTATATTTCTCAGTTCTTTTTTTTGCTTGGAACGTTCTTCATCAATAGCCCTCATAGAGGCTATTTGATTTTCATATCTTACCACGCTTGTTGGAGAAGTAACTTGAAGTACATCAATGCTTCCATCTACTAGTTTAGCCAAATTTACAGCGTTTTTAAGTGCATTATATGATGCTTTAGATTTATCCATAAGCACCAATAATCTATGTTTTGATTTTAATGGTTGTGTGTTCATACTTTCTCGTTTTCAATATTTATTATTATACAGTTTTTGGTCTTAATTGGAAAAATTGGATAAAACTTTCAGGGTTTTCAATGACACCTCTTTCTGAAATCAATTTGATATCGATATTTCTGTTACGAGCTTTTTCAGAGAAGTCTTCTAAGATTTCGATAATATCATTATCTAAGTACCTCGTTTTTCTTACATCCAATTCTAAGTAGCTATCGCGGGGAAGGCTGTCTAGCTCTTTTAAAATGGCGCCTTTGTTAAAAAAAGTCACTTCTTCGGCAAAAGTCATTTTAATTTTATGTTTATCATTACTCTTGTCTTCGATATGCAAGAAATGTGAGTTTTGGAAACTCTTAATTAAAATCACTACAATTCCTACCATCAAACCTAGCCCAATTCCTATTAATAAGTCGGTAAAAATGATTCCTAAAACAGTAACCATGAATGGTACAAATTGCATCCACCCCAGTTGATACATTTTTTTAAACAATGCAGGCTTGGCTAATTTGTATCCTACAATAAAGAGAATAGCTGCCAGTACAGAAAGTGGAATTTTATTAAGAAGTGTAGGAATCAAAATCACCGATATGAGTAATAGAATTCCGTGAATAATAGCCGACATTTTTGTTTTTCCTCCAGACTGAATGTTAGCAGAACTCCTTACGATAACTTGTGTCACTGGAAGCCCACCTACTAATCCTGAAAGCATATTACCAACACCTTGTGCTAATAATTCTCGATTTGTAGGTGTCACTCTTTTCTTTGGGTCTAGCTTATCTGTAGCTTCAACACATAACAAGGTTTCTAGACTTGCCACTAAAGCAATAGTGAAGGCTGTCACCCAAATTTGAGGGTTTCCGATGGCTCCAAAATTAGGGAAGCTGAACTGTGCAAAGAAAGAGGGCGCATCTTTTGGTACCGGAACACTTACTAAGTGCTCTGCCGAAATACCCCAAGTCGTATTGCCTTTGGTAACTAAGTAATACATAATTCCTACAGCAACAGCAACTAGTGGTCCTTGTATCAGCTTAAATATTTTACCTTTTTTAGATAAAAAATTGCTCCATACTACTAAAATGGTAATACCTATAATGGCTACAGTTGTTGCTCCAAGGCTAATTTGTTTAAAGGCACTTATGATTCCAGAAAAGGTATTTTCACCATCTACTTGAAAAAAGGAAAAATCACCTTCAGGATCTGCATCATAGCCAAAGAAATGCGGAATCTGTTTTAAAATAATAATAATTCCGATCCCTGTAAGCATTCCATTAATAACAGAGGAAGGGAAGTAATACCCTATGATTCCGGCTCTAAACACGCCAAAGAGTAGTTGGATAACGCCTCCTAATACTACTGCTAATAAGAAATTTTCGAAACCACCAAGTGTACCTATGGCTGTTAAAACTATGGCCGCTAATCCTGCCGCTGGGCCGCTAACACCAACTTGTGAACCACTAATTATTCCTACAACGATCCCTCCTATGATACCTGCAATAAGCCCCGAAAATAAAGGCGCACCACTTGCCAAGGCAATACCTAAACACAGTGGGATGGCTACAAAGAAAACAACGATACTCGCTGGAATATCAGATTTTAAATTTTTAAAAGGGTTTGAACTGTTCATTATAGTATAAGATTAGTTAGAGTATGGTTAGAACACAGGTATTTCTACCAATCAAAATTTTGTTTGTTTTGTGTTAAAAAGGAATTTCCTCCTCATGTTTTTTGAGGAAAGAACAAGGCTTATAACACTTAGGATGTAAAATCAGATATAATAATTTGAATTATGGTGTGTTCAGATGAAATAGAAAATCAAAGTATAGCCTTAGCTACGGTTTTATTTTATATTGAAATATGAATGCAACAGAAACAAAGTATTCTTCTTATTTTATGTTTTAAGTGATATTAATCTATAAAAAGAGTATAACTATTGGATATTACACCTGTTCAGGTGGTGGAAGATGAGTTTCAAAGGTGAAATCCCATTTTAAATTTTGCTTGCTAAATATGGAAGGCTTCTTTATAAATACATTTGTGAGGTAGCAAGGACTCGAAACTTGAAGTTCAATTTTTTCGTCCTTGCTATCTTCATCTAGATTCTCTTTTTCATTGGAATCTTTTTTAGTATCAATATCAGCTAATTCAAAATTTATAGTGTCAAAATATGCTAAAGACTGTATTACTGGCTGAATCAACATAACGCATATCACAGAAACAAAAGCCAGAAGCTTGAGTATAGACGATATGTTATGTTTAGAATCTTTCATTAATGTGCAATCGTTTTAAATACTAGATCGATATAAAATCGTTCTATACTTTTTTTCCCTTCTTCAAAATCTGTCAATGAAGGAAGGTGGTCAGAAAAGTAACGTTGATGATGAGCTCCTTCTATAACAGTAGAGATCAACATATGCGGGAATTCGTAGGTGGGGTCTATTTCTAAAACAATATCACTAACACGGCTTACAACACGTTTATAGGTTTTGTAATAGCCTTTTTTATTTTCTTCATCTACATCCTTTGTATGATAGGCTTTAGATGATTCAGAAACAATTATTTTATTGAGTAATACTTCATTTATATATGAAAAAGAATTATCCTCAGTTACCTGTTGAGTTAGCAATTCAATAGCATTATTTAACTTGTCGTAAGGAGAGGAAACATTCAAAGTAACAAATACCAATTTATATTCAATCCAACTCCAGTACCAATTGATCAAATAAATTAACAATGCGTGCTTACTGCTAAAATATCTATAAATAGAACTCTCATTAGAACCAATAACGGTTCCCAATTTTTTGAAATTAAAAGCTTCAAACCCTAACTCATCTATCATTTCTATACTCTTAGATACGATTTTATGGCCTAATTCAGAAGATTCAGGATTCTTCGTGTAAAGCTCAGGACTGATGGTTATATGTATTTGTAAATTCTTCATTGTACAACATTACAAATATAACAGTAATACTATTAAGAAAGAATAGTTTAACATTAATTTTTAATAGTTCTTATGATATATAATCATCTTTTTAACTAAAACAACTATGATTTACCACAACAAACAATTATACTCTAAGTACTATTATTCCATTTTTTAGATGAGAACGCTAAATACAAAAAGTTTTAAACCTACTTTAGGAAATTTAATTTGAAAATTTCTTTATATGCTTTCGCGAAAGCGTTTACAACATAATAGAACGTTATATCTTCGCTTGATACGTATACAGATCAAAGTATCTACCTTCTTTCGCTATAAGCTCTTCATGGGTGCCTTGTTCAGCGATACGACCAGATTCTATCACTAAGATTTGATCTGCTTTCTTAATGGTACTCAAACGGTGTGCAATGACGATTGTGGTTCTATCTTTTACAAGTTCAGCAAGTGATTTGTGAATCAGTGCTTCACTCTCTGTATCTAGATTTGAAGTCGCTTCATCTAGAATAATGATTTTTGGATCGGCTAGAATGGCTCTCGCAATCGCAATACGTTGTCGTTGACCACCTGAAAGTTTTACGCCCCTCTCTCCTATTAACGTATCTAAGCCATCTTCAAAACGATCAGTAAACTCATCGACATATCCTGCTTTTACAGCTTGTAGTAATCGTTCTTCACCAGCATCAGGTCTAGGGAATAGAATATTCTCTCGGATAGTGCCTTCAAATAAGAATTCGTCTTGTAATACCACACCTAAGTGTTGTCTAAAGCTACTTAGTTTTACTTTAGATATATCTTGTCCATCTACAGAGATCATCCCTGAATCTGGATTTAAAAATGTGGCACTCAACCCTGCTATCGTAGATTTACCCGAGCCTGAACTGCCTACAAGTGCAATCACAGAACCTGCTGAGGCTTTAAAACTTACCTCATGAATCACTTCCTTGCCTTCTTCATACGCAACAGATACGTTATCAAAAACAAGGTCTCCTTTAAATGTATCTAATGTCACTGTACGATCACCGACCTCATCTTCTGGCGTCATATTCATCAGTTCTTCAGTACGATCCAAGCCTGCAAGCGCTTCTGTAAGTTGGCTTCCTATATTACTCATTTGTACAATGGGAGCAATCATAAAGCCAAGCAACAATGTGAATAAAAGAAAATCTCCAGTAGTCATTTCTCCTTGAATCATATAGTACCCTCCTATCCCCATAATCCCAACAGATGCTAGACCTAATAAAAATGTGGAAGAACTTGTCATAAAGGCAGTTGCAGTCAAACTCTTTTTAACATTTTGGAATAAAAGGTCAACGCCTTTCTCAAAAGATTTATTTTCTTGATCTTCTGCATTAAATCCTTTAATGACGCGAACACCCGCAAGCGTTTCTGTTAATCTTCCTTTTACCTCAGCATTGATTTTTCCTCTATTTCTAAAAATTGGACGGATGTATTTAAATGCTTTTAAAGCAACAAAACCAAAAATAGCCACAGGGAGAAATACAAATAAAGTCATCCATGGGTTTATCTGTATCAATAATACCAAAGAAATAACAGCCGTAATGGTTCCTCCTACCAATTGTACCAATCCAGTACCAATTAAATTACGTAC
>CAKZKZ010000754.1 GCA_937124495.1 uncultured Dokdonia sp.
TGCATATCCGTTGCATTCACTTCAAATTGACTCATAATTTGATCATAGGTAGCATATTCGTCTTTGGTGATGGAATAATTCGGATTTTCGGTAATAATAGCCTTGGTTGTGTATGTTTTTCCATCATAGGTTAAATTCATGGTATATGTATCAGGAATGACTTTATGTCCGCTAAAACCAGCTTCGATATACACATTAGGAATACCAGGAACAATTGGATGCTGCATATTCCATACAAAACGATTCAAACCTACCTTCTTTGATAATCTAGGAGCTCTTGGAGCGCCTCCACCATTGTGAGGTACATAATTCTTATCTTTTTTGGAAGTATACGAATTGATAAGTTTTCCATTACTATCTCTAACGGTTAGTTCAATAGGTTTTGATTTGTCAACACTCGGGAGCTCATAATAAAGTTCGACTCCGTTCGCAGGATTCACGCCAACAAAGTTCTGCATTCCGTTAAATTGATCGATATTACCACTCATTATGCTACCCCAAAATCCATAAGTGATTGGCTCAGGGTTATATACTTTAACTTCTTTGTTTTTAGGGTTATATTGGGATAGCAATGATACGTTATCTAAAATCCAGAAAGATCGTCCAGAAGTAGCCACAACTAAATCGTTTCTATGTACCATTAAATCTAGAATAGGCGTGACAGGCAAGTTTCTCTGAAAAGATTCCCAGTTTTTTCCATCATCAAAAGAAATATAAACACCTAGTTCTGTACCTGCGTATAATAAGCCTTTTTGAGTTTGATCTTCTCGAATCACTCTCGTATGCGCTCCATTTGGAATTCCATTGTTGATCGATTTCCAAGTTTTCCCATAATCGTTGCTCTTGAAAAGGGCAGGAGTGTAGTCTCCTAATTTGTATTTGGTCGTTGCGATATACACCACAGCTGGATCGTGAGGAGATACTTCAATAACATTGATCAAGGTTTCCCCCAAATTCTTTGGCGTGATGTTCTTCCAAGTTTTTCCATTATCTCTTGTAATTTGAACATAACCATCATCACTTCCTGAGTAAAAAACACCTTTTTGGTGCGGTGATTCTATGAAGTAACTAATTGTTCCATAATTCTCTGCACCGACAGCTTCGTTGGTATAAGGGCCTCCACCTTTGCCTTGCTTTTCATCTATGTTTCTTGTTAAATCAGGAGAAAAATGTGTCCAATTTTTACCTAAATCGGTTGACTTTAACACATATTGAGCAGCATGAAAAATAGTGTTCGGTTCATGTTGAGACCAAACAATAGGAGCATTCCAATTGTATAAATATTTCATATCTCTTGCTGCCTTGCCTAAATACTGAATCGGGGCTGCCATGATTTTACTGCTCACTCTATTTGTCATATCTAGAACTTCGATGGTTCCTAAATAACTCCCTCCAACTGTCACGGTTGGATTGTTTTTATCGAAACCTAAAAAAGCACTTTCGCCACCAGCGGCTGATGTCCAATTACTTTCAGAAATAGTATATCCAGTCATGTTCATACTGGCAATCTTCACAGAAGAATTGTCTTGCTGACCTGCATAAATATTGTAGGGAACTAAATTATCAACATTGATTCTATAAAACTGAGCTGTTGGCATAATACTTTGCGTAGACCATGTTCTTCCAAAATTGAAGGAAATCGCAGCTCCGCCATCATTCGCAATAACCATGTTCTTAGGATTGTTTGGGTTGACCCATAGATCATGATAATCTCCATGTGTTCCAGTAATTCTTTTCCAAGTTTTACCACCATCTTTAGATCGCAAAGCAGGAGCACTTAAGACATACACAGTTTCATCATCTGTAGGATCTGTAAAAACCTCAGTATAATACCAAGCACGTTGCGTTAATCTATTATCACCACTCGCTTGTGTCCAACTTTTTCCCGCATTGTTAGAAACATACAATCCACTTTGATCTGTTTGCGTATCACTTTCTATCAGTGCATACACCTTATTACTATTACTTCTACACACAGAAATGGCTAGTTTCCCAAGTTCTTTAGGAAGACCCGTTTCCAATTTCGTCCACGTTTCTCCAGCATCCACCGATTTGTACAAACCACTTCCTGAACCACCACTAATCATTTTCCAAGGTGTTCTCTGGTGATGCCAAAGAGCCGCATACATAATTTGCGAGTTGTTCATATCGATAGACAATTCTGATGCTCCAGA
>CAKZKZ010000755.1 GCA_937124495.1 uncultured Dokdonia sp.
TGGCTTAGGACCTATGAAGATGATGCCATTTTTTGCACATCGCCTTGCAAACTCTGAATTTTCAGATAAAAAACCATAACCAGGATGTATGGCGTTTACGTTTTTAGATTTGGCGAGATCAATGATTTGATCCATATCTAAATACGGTTTGAGGGGCTCGTTGTTCTTTCCTATTTGGTAGGATTCATCTGCCTTATTTCGATGTTGTGAATAGCGATCTTCATACGTATAGATGGCTACTGTAGCAATATTTAACTCTGTACAAGCACGAAGTACTCTAATCGCAATTTCTCCACGATTAGCGACAAGAACTTTTTTGATTTTCATTGTTGATTGTTGTGTTAGTAGTTAATTACGAAAACGTTGTAGTTGATTGATTTAAAAAAAGCCACTTCAAGGGATGAAGTGGCTCTGTATATATAGAATTACTTCTACTTTTCCTCTTTCTTCACAAAGAGTTGATATACCTAAATTTAGCCATCAAAACGATACTGTCCGTTTTCTTCTAGGTCGGCAGCAATTTGATTACGTAATGCAATCACGTTTGGTTGGTTTTGATATTTTGTAAAACGCTTAAGACCCATTAACATCATACGTTGTTCATCACCTTCTGCAAAAGAAACAATCGCTTCTTTAGCTTTCGTTTGAATGATGTCTACTGCATTAAATAAGTACAAACGTGTCATAGCAATCTGAATAGACTGACTCTCTACGCCAAAACGTTTTGCGTTTTTCTCTGTACGTAAGATAGCACTTTCTGACATATAGATTTCAATCAAGATATCTGCCGCACTCATTAATAACTGTTGGTGCTCTTCGAGTTGTGGTCCGTATTTTTGAACCGCAGCGCCAGAAACCATTAAGAATACTTTCTTAAGCTTCGCCAATAATGCTTTTTCTTCAGAAAGCGTTTCAGAGTAATCTGGTGTTTCAAACGAAGGAATTCCTACCAATTCTTCTCCAACTGCTGTTGCAGGGCCTAAGAAGTCGATATGACCTTTCATCGCTTTCTTCACGAGCATTCCTACAGAAAGCATACGGTTAATCTCATTGGTTCCTTCATAGATACGAGCGATACGTGCATCACGCCAAGCTGATTCCATTGGAGTATCTGCACTGAAGCCCATTCCTCCAAAAATCTGGATTCCTTCATCTGTCGTCTGTTGTACATCTTCAGATACGGCTACTTTTAAGATAGAACACTCAATCGCGTATTCTTCTACACCTTTTAATTCTGCTTCTTGATGACTATTTCCAGCCGCTTCGCGTAACGCAATACGGTCTTCTATATTTTTGGCTGCACGATAGGATGCAGACTCATCTACATACACATTGGTAGCCATCAGTGCTAATTTTGCTTTAATTGCACCAAAATCAATAATAGGAGTCTTAAATTGGATACGATCTTTAGCATACTTAATAGACTCATCAATAATACGACGTTGTGCATCTAGACAAGCACCAGCCAATTTAATACGTCCTACGTTTAAGGCATTCATGGCAATTTTGAACCCGTTACCACGCTCAGAAAGCATATTCTCTACTGGTACTACCGTATCACTAAAGAATACCTGACGAGTAGAGGAGGAGTGAATCCCTAATTTCTTCTCTTCATCACCCATAGAAATCCCATTACTAGGATCGTTTTCTACAATAAATCCAGTAATGTTCTTATCATCTTCAATACGTGCAAATACAATAAATACACTACAGAAACCTGCATTTGAAATCCACATTTTCTGTCCAGAGATTTTGTAGCTCTTACCATCTTCAGACAGTACTGCTTTTGTTTTTCCAGAGTTGGCATCAGATCCTGCCCCTGGCTCTGTTAAACAATACGCTCCAAACCATTCACCTGTCGCCAGTTTTGGCACATATTTTTTCTTTTGCTCTTCGTTACCATATAAAGTAATTGGCATGGTACCAATTCCTGTATGTGCTCCAAAAGCTGTACTAAATGATCCCGTAGCACCAGAGATATAATCACACACCAACATGGTAGAGACAAAGCCCATTCCAAGTCCGTCGTATGCTTCTGGTACAGCAACACCTAGTAAACCAAGTTCACCCGCTTTACGCATACATGATTCTGTAAACGCATAATCTTTTTGCTCAAAGCGTGCCCAATGTGCCCAGATCTCACG
>CAKZKZ010000756.1 GCA_937124495.1 uncultured Dokdonia sp.
TGACCAACTATGTGTGTCCTTCCACATTGAAATAAAATTTCAAATACATGAAAAATATATTTTTTGTACTACTATTGATTGTATCTATCTCCTGTAAAGGTCAAGAAGAAAAAGGTGTTTACACCATCGATATTCAAACAGTACATACAGACGTTATTGGTAAAGATGTACAACTGATAGATGTACGTTCTGAAAAAGAATACAACCAAGGGCACATAGATGATGCCATTAATATTAATATTGCTGATAAATCAACATTTGCCTTGAAAATTCAAAAACTAGATAAGACACAACCTGTATATATTTATTGTCAAGCTGGTGTGAGAAGTCGTCGCGCGAGTAAGCTCATGACCGAATTAGGGTTTACACGTATTTATGATTTCACTGGTGGTTGGGGAGCTTGGAAACAACAATAAAAGCAATACGTAGTATATGAAATTAAATGGTGATTATTGGGAGAACAGATATCAAGAAGATACTGCACGTTGGGATTTAGCTACAGTTTCTATCCCCATAAAAGAATACATAGATCAGCTTGAAAATAAAGAACTAAGTATAGCCATTCCTGGAGGCGGCAATTCTTATGAAGCAGAATATTTATTTAAAAATGGCTTTACAAACGTATTTGTCATTGACATTGCTACTTCACCTCTTCAAAACATTCAAAAACGAATTCCTGACTTTCCTGAAAATCAGCTCATACAAGAAGATTTTTTTAATCTCGACATGACCTTTGATCTTGTTATAGAACAAACTTTCTTTTGCGCACTCCATCCTAATTTAAGACCCGCTTACGCGAAAAAAATGCACAGCTTATTAGCTCCTAAAGGAAAAATAGCGGGATTATTATTCAATGCGCCTTTATATGAAGATCATCCTCCTTTTGGTGGAGATACAAAAGAATATCAAAAACTATTCAGTCCTTATTTTGACATCAAAGTGATGGAACCTGCTACAAACTCTGTAGAGAGTAGAGCAGGAAGAGAACTATTTATAAAGATGCATAAGAAAGAGTAATATGATTGCAAAAGCTTTAGATACCTATTTCCCAAAATTGGCTACGATGCCAGCACTTAAAGAAGATATCATTGCTATAAGCAACATCATTACACTCAAAGCAGGAACAGTTATATTAAAGCAGGGAGCGTACGTAAAAATAATTCCGTTGCTTATTTCTGGACTTGCAAAAGTATTTAAGGAAGATGAAGGTGGTCACGAAGTACTGGTTTATTATATCAAACCAGGGGAAAGCTGTGTGATGTCTATCACTTCAATGACACGTAATGAAACGAGTCAAGTAAAAGCTATTATTGAAGAAGATGCAGAAGTTGTTGTCATTCCTGCTGATAAAGTTATGATGATGGCCAAGAAATATCCTAAATGGAATGAGTTTATGTATGACCTTTTTAATGTAAAATTCGAAGAGTTACTTACGGTCATTAAGATTCTTACGTTTTCTAATAAAGACATTCGATTACTGGAATACCTAAAGAAAGAAGTAACACTAAAAAAGAACCCTATTCTGCATACGACGCATCAGCAAATAGCCTACGAATTAGGGTCTTCTAGAGAGGTGATTTCTAGGTTGCTTAAAAAGTTAGAAAATGAAAATTCTATTGCTCTAAAACAAGGTAGTATTGAAGTTTTATGAAAAGTCAGTCGTATCCGACTAAGACGTAAGACCACTATGCTATTAGACATAGGACGTAAGACTCAGTGTTTAATTGTCGTCTAACAGAAGCATGATCTTTCAGTAAAAGTCAATCATGTATAATCAACTGAGATAGATTCGTTTTAATTGGACAATGTGAAAAAACTATGACTCCGCCTTTTCTTTACTAAAGCCATACGTATTTTGCCCAACAAAGCCTTTTGGAAATGTAGCATCTCCTTCAAAACCCAGTTCTATAAGTCCGCTATCTTCAGGGATATAATTTGTTTTAAATATATAATCCCAAAGGCTTAGACTTATTCCAAAGTTTACGCCATATCTTCCTTCTGGTAACTCATATGCATGATGATACAAATGCATTACAGGATTATTAATAATATACTTTAAAGGTCCCCAAGTGATTTTAATGTTAGAATGATTAAAATGTCCTATCACAATTGCTATAAAATGAACGATATAAGCTTGCTCTGGTTCAAAACCTCCTAAGATCATAATCCCAAATGTCTTCAAGGGCTTATAGAGAACATTCTCCATCCAGTGATATCTAAGGTGTGCAGCAAATCCCATTTCCTTCACACTATGATGTACTTTGTGAAATCTCCACAAAAATGAAAACTTGTGGAGCAAAGTATGTGTAAACCACTGCACAAAATCTAACACGATAAAAAACACCAGTAATTGCACCCAAATAGGCCATCCCGTTGGATCTATGATAGCAAGACTTTTTGCTGTAATAGAAATATCACTAAAGATGACTTCTAGTACTTTATAAAATCCGCTAATAGCGATAGAGAAAATGAAAAAATTAAAGAACATATAAAACCCATCGAGCCAAAAATCTTTTCTAAAAATAGCTTGTTCTTTTCTCCAAGGAAATATAATTTCTAACCCCCAAATGGCAAAAGAAATCAAAATCAGTCCGTAAAAGTAATTCGTATACCATGGCACTTCAAACAACATAGATTTCCAAGTCCAATCTACGGTTCCTAAAAAAGCGTTTGTAAATGCATCTATATACTTGCTCATAATCATATCTTCTTAAAAAGCACACCCGTCAGGTAATGGTGCTTGATCTGCTAATTCATTGGCAAAATCTCCTGAAATCATATATTCAGAAAATCCATTAACAACAGAACCTTTATAGCCTTGTGTACTATACCCCGTCGTATTCATATGTACTCTAATAATAACTTCTTGTGTGGCTGAGATCATTACAGCGCTTCCTGAACGCACAAAAGGTTGTTCATTTACGTGACTATGTGCTAAAATTCTTCTATAAATAAGTGTTCCCTCTTCTGAAACTATTTCCCACCAGTTTGCATATTGATCACACCCTGTATCAGGACTTGAAATCCCTACGCTAAACGCATAACTATCTCCTATTTGTGAAGTAGTCACACTCACTACAGCTGCTTGATCTTCCATTTCTATAGCTATATTTTCCGAAACAGTCGTTGTTTCATCTTGATTACAAGAAATCGCATAGAACCCAAAGAGTATACATAGGAATAGTTTCATTTTCTAAGCACGTATTTTATTTCAAAAATACTAATTAGTCATCAAGTTTTGTGTAACAAAAGTCACCTATCCTAGTATTATCTTAACTCATAGTCCAAAAAACATTTTTTTTAATTTTTAATACTCCGTGTAACACATGTCACAGGAATTGATGATACGAAATTTTACATTTGTGATTATTACGATACCGCATACATGAAAAAAGGAATAAAGTTATTACTTGTCTGTCTGATATGTATAGGCATATTTATAACCGCTTATTTAGTATTAGAAAACATATAATTAAAACACACATACTATGAAAAAGAACATGGGTACTATAGATCGCGTTGTAAGAATTATCATCGCCATTGTTATAGGCGTATTATACTGGCAAAATATCATATCTGGTACATTGGCATACGTACTTATTGGCGCTTCTGTTATATTCCTTCTTACGAGTTTTATAAGCTTTTGCCCTCTATATGCATTAGTAGGATTGAAAACAATGAAAGAATCCCCTAAAGACTAGGGATAACAACTCTAGTTAGCCACAAGAGCTCGTTTTATGTTAAAAACGAGCTTTTTTTTATAGTATCTTGTTATGATGAAACTACAAACAGCCGATATTACTTTTGTTTTAATTCAATGTGTATTGTTTTTTCTATATATTTTTGACATGCCGCAGTTACAAATCACCTTCCCAGATTTCATTTCTATTACTGGAATTATTGTGACCGTGCTAGGTTGTATAATCATCCTTATCGCCCTACTCCAACTCAACAAAAACCTTTCTCCTTTTCCTTCTCCAAAATTAGGATCACAACTTATTCAGAATGGACTTTACAAATACATCCGGCACCCTATTTACACAGGCATATTAACACTCTTTCTGGGCTACAGTCTCTATGTAGCATCTGGCTACAAACTCTTCATTACTTTGCTCCTTCTTGTTTTATTTATATTCAAATCTCGTTATGAAGAAAAGAGGTTAGCACTTACTTTTAAAGCGTATTCAGAGTACAAAAAAACTACGGGACGTTTCTTGCCAAAAATAAACCCTTAAACGTTCTTTTTATGTATCAAAAGTTGCCGACAAATTAGCGTTTGAAAAGTATCTTTATATCATAGAAATTTTAAGATTGATTTATATGGAAAATTTAGATGCTGCAAGACTGCAAATGGCGTTTACTCTCATTTTTCATATTGTATTTGCCTGCGTAGGTATGGTGATGCCTTTCTTTATGGTGGTCGCCCATAAAAAATGGTTAAATACTCGAAATCAAGTATACTTGACCCTCACAAAATCATGGCAAAAAGGAGTTGCCATTTTTTTTGTCACAGGTGCTGTTTCTGGCACAGCACTTTCCTTTGAACTTGGCCTTTTATGGCCAGAATTTATGAAGCATGCAGGCCCTATTATTGGAATGCCTTTTTCATTAGAAGGGGCTGCTTTTTTTGTAGAAGCCATAGCACTGGGTTTTTATCTCTACGGATGGAATAAAATACCTGAAAAATTTCACTGGTGGACAGGTGTGATTGTTGGTATATCTGGAGTTGCTTCTGGAATTTTGGTC
>CAKZKZ010000757.1 GCA_937124495.1 uncultured Dokdonia sp.
TATCTGTGTTCTAAATACCTGTCCTTCAAAGGTTAATCCAAAACCTATTTCATTTATAGTTTCACCACGCGATGCTCTAGCATAAAAACTCAATACATTATAATCTGTTAGATTTCTACCACCAGCAACAGAAAATATACCTCCAGCATACCCTCCTTGAGGATCATTTGTATTTGGGATATCAAATCGCATCGCAGCAGTTCCTTGAAAGACAACATCTGTATCGACATCAAAGGCGGTTACTCTAGAATCTCCAAAAGCATCATATTGTAAACCAGCACTGAAACCATCTATAAAGACGTCTGCAATATTTGGAAATGTTGCTTCTTGTAAATTGTCTTCATCAGGTGCACAGCTATAATTAATCACCAGAAATAGGGCAGACATCAAATAGCTAAGTGTTCTTTTTGTGAATATCTTTTTCATGTTTTTTTATTTTCCAATGTTAATATGTAAATATGTTCTGATTTCCCATTCATTTCCGTTTGGAAAGCCTAGATCAATGGGGTCTTGATATTGAAATCTCGGTGAGAAATTATCCAAAGAACGCCAAGTATAACGAATACCGATACGTGTATTTGGTAATATAAACCAATCTTGTTTTCCTATCGTTGTAGATAGGTCTAGTTTAAATTGTAATGGGAACGTAAGGTTGAAATCTCTATGGAAATCAAAAGGTCCCCAATCATCTACTTTTACCTCAGAGATTAATTTCAGTTTATTATAAATCACCCGTACCTCTGTACCGTATCTATTAATCACTCTTTCGTCACTTCCGTTTGCTTGACCATTTCCTCCAAAAAAGTTAGCAATAAGACCAAAGTCAGGAGTAAATTTAGAAACTATTCTACCATTAATTTCCCATAAATCTTCTGCAGATGGAGCAGAATCAAAGGCAACTGGTACACGACTATTACCAAAGAATCCGATGGCAGCATCTTGTGTTGTTGGCAGGTGACGATATACAAAGCCTAAACTAGCGGCAAATGGTGCATCTTCAGCTCTATCATTATCCCATTCGTAAAACCAAGATCCTGGAGTAGGGTCATATGTTAATAGAAGCTCACCTGCTGTGGTTTTTCTATTTGATCTTACTACAAAAGGATCTGCAAGAATATTTCTAGATCTCGCAGGTGCTGGTGCTCCCATTGGGATAGGATCTACCAATGGTTCTTGCCATAAGAAGTTAGGTGCAATTTGGAAATTACCTATGTTATATGTGAAACCTGTTAGGAAGTTATATTGGTTACCACTACCGCTATCTTTTAATCTCCATCCAGTGAATGTTTTGGTGTAGTCTGCTCCACCACCAGCAACTACGCCTTGTGCTGCACCTTGAGCATACCAATTAAATTTACCACCAGTATATTTTATTTTTAGCTTTCCTCCAAAATTATCACCTGAGTCAACCTCATTTACTAAAACATTTGTATTACCTGCTGCATCTGTTTTTATTATTTGATATTCTCTTCCATTTAAAGGCTGTCCAGCCCAAATACCTCCTAATTCAACATCAAATTTACCAAATTTGCGTTGCGCATATCCAGTGAATCTTCGAGTTCTTGGTTGTGGAATCGCTCCAGATGTTACACCAGCACCTCCTTGTTGTGCGATGTCTTCGTGAAAGATTCCTGCTACTTTATATTTACCAACTTGTTTTTCGTATTTAACTAAAACAGCAGGATTTGCTCCCCACCATAATTCTGGTCCAAAGGCTACTTTAAATCCTTTAAATGCTTTCTTTCCTTCAAATTCGAAGCCAAAAGGCGCTAGTCCATTATATAAATCTATGTTTGGGCCATAATTTGCTTCAGGATATAGACCAAAGAAATCTCCTTCATATCCCCAATGATAATGACCTGTTCTGTAAAATCCTTTTACATTAGCATATTTTGTATTCCAATCAAACTCGGCTTGGTATATTTGAACTCTATTATTATCTGCAAGAACAATATCTCCATTGTCAGATTCCACAGTTACTGGACGACCTCTATTTTCAAAGAAAATTTCATCAATAGGGTTTCTAGCTACATTCCCTAGAATATTCGTTACAACATTTGCTCTTAGTCCTGGTGTTGGGTTAGCTTCAATACCAATATAATAGGATTCCATGTTATCAAAACCTAACTGATCAGGAAATGTATTCATACTAGGATCTCTATCATCTGGTGTTGTTATACGATTACCTCCAGTATTAAACGTCGTAAATTCAGCCCTTAAAGAACTTATTTTAATTTTACTACCACCTGAACCACCTCCAGAAGCTGCTTTATCACCTCGAGCTCTTAATACAGCATCTATTAACTGTATATTACCAAAATGATTTTCGACAGATGCTGCTGTAGTACCCATAGCGTATGGATTTAATTCATGCGCTTCTTTTAATGCATAATATGCGGCTCTAGGATATAAGGTATAAAGACCTTTTTCATTTGTTGGCCCCTTGGCACAAATACCAAACCACTCTTCATTCATGTTATCCTCACCTTCAACATAATCATTTGTATAGCCTCCATTATCCCAAGAAGCATTATTATCATGAACGTCTAGATTTGTGGTTTGTTTATATTTCCACCAACCATCACTAAACTGGAAGGTAAATCCACCTATAGAATTCCCGGCTTTTCCTAAACCAGCAGCATTTGCATATATTTCTTTCCAGTTGTTTACCATATAGTACGCCTGAGCTTTCTGATCTTCTTGGTTTTGAACAGCATTAAATGCATCAGAACCAAACTCAGTAAACATAAATGGTTTTCCGTATTCCTTCTTTACTCTGTCAAATGCATCACCAAAGGACACTCCTCGGTACATATTTGTACCATAAATGTCAATGTCTTTACATTCTTGTGCTACGATATCTAGGAAAAGTAGATCTCCATTACAAATAGCAATAGGTTGAGAAGTAATGATTTCCTTCATGGCAAGAGTTGCTTCGTTAAAAAGCTTATACATTGCTCTAGCACGTTGTTTAGATTTACTATCTGCTTCTGGAAGGTCTTCTGTTTCTGCACCATCCCAAAAAAGACCATAGTTGTTTTCATTACCTAATAGAAACATTAATATACCTGGAGTATCTTTAAATTCTCTAGCCATTGCTGCTGTTTCTTTAAGTAATACCTCTTTTACACGTGGATCTGAATAATCAGTGTTAGGTTCCCATGCTCCGTCTAGTGTAAGACCATAGCGTCCAAAAGCATGATTAATCATGGTATAAATGCCATGCTTTTCATAGATGTATTGTACCCATCTAGGTGGTACGCCTATATATTGTCTAATGGTGTTTACTCCCATATTTCTCAAAAGCTCCATTTCAGGATCTAAAGCAGCTTTGATAATATCATCAGATTGGTTCCAAAATTGATATGAAGTTGTGGCTATCGTTTGGCCAATTGGAATGTAATCCCAGTTCATACCATTAATCATAAAATCTTTTCCATCTACGACTAACTTCATGTCATCATTAGCATTAGAAATAACGACTTTATTCGCTTGCGCTACTAATGATGTTGAGGCTAAAAGTAGTAATAGTCTTAACAAATAATGTTTCATAGAATTATTGGTTTTAGTAAGTATGTGAGTCAATCAAAAATTGATGATTTTTACTTGTAGTGTTACTTTATCATCCTTGTGAAGTAAATATATCATTAAGAATTGTGAAAGCCGTTAAATATAAATGAACAAAAACTATACATTTCGCTTATTTATATCCTATTTATTGTGAATTTGATGGTTTTTCGCCTATTATATTTGGAATCTTAATATTTTGAAGACTTATTTTTTTCAATTTAAAAATGCGGATATATGCTTATGTTATGTTAATTTAGCGTTAATGTTGTATGTATG
>CAKZKZ010000758.1 GCA_937124495.1 uncultured Dokdonia sp.
AGTACTACTCTAAAATAGAGCAATACTCTATTTTTATAACTGTCTACATGTTGTTTCTTATGTATGTATGTATGTATGTATTTACATATATACAGAAAAGAATCTTTCCCTTTTTAACAGATTAAAAGACTTCTCAAAAGCTAAAGACTAATAGCTAACGACTAATGACTAAACACGCTTAGCGATACGATCTTTTGCGAGTTGTAGAATGGTGTGAAACTGATCGTCAATATTGGTTTCTGTATTGTCTATTTCTATAGCATCTACTGCTTTGACAAGTGGAGAATCTTTACGAGTCGTATCTATGGTGTCGCGTTCTATGACATTACTTAATACAGATCTATAGCTTACAGTATCTCCACGATCTAGAAGTTCGTTATAGCGCCTTTTAGCACGTTCTTCTGCGCTTGCCGTCATAAATATTTTAAGTTCGGCATTAGGAAAAACAACCGTTCCAATATCACGACCATCCATCACAATTCCTTTTTCCTCCCCCATGCGCTGTTGTTGTTCTACTAACTTTGCACGTACTTCAGATACGGTGGCAATAGGACTAACAAAAGAAGAAACTTCGAGCGTTCTAATGTAGCTTTCTACATTTTCGCTGTTCAAACATACATCTGCTTTTCCTGTCGAGGCGTTTTTCACGAAAGTGATCTTAACATCATCTAACTTTTTAATAAGAGACTCTTTATCAAAAAAACCGTCACTTATCATTCCTTTGCGCATTGCATAGAGCGTTACTGCACGATACATCGCACCCGTATCTACATAAATATAGTCAAGCCAGTCAGCGAGTTGTTTTGCAACCGTACTTTTTCCTGTGGATGAATATCCGTCTATAGCGATAGTAATTTTCACGAAAGTGATATTAAGAATAGAATACGAATGTAGAAATTAGAAGTGTAGGGATGAAATAATATGTCCTTTTTTATTAGGAATGTGTGGGATGATGGGTGATAGCTTTTACTGGAAGTCTGAAACTAGAAGGATGCAGAATACTAAAAATTTGGAATTTGTGATTTAGATTACTGCAAATCGATATTCAATCCAAATAGACTACTTGCTGCAGCACTATTAAAACGCGCGTATGCGTAGTTAAAACGGATCTTATTGATCTTGATTCCAATACCTGCGCTAATCCCTGCAAAGCTTCGCTGATCAATAATACGTAGCTCCTCACTTCGTCTAAAGTTATACCCTAATCGGATATTGAATCCGCTTTCTGGAAAAAGCTCTACTCCTACAATCGTATGACGAATCACATTATCCAAAATACCTATTTCTTCTCCCGTGGTATTACCATCAAGATCGGTAATACCTCTTGCTTCATTCTCAAAGGCGATATTAAATAATTGAAGATTTTCAAAGGTAAGGTGCCATCGTATAGGCACATTAGGTACTATTTGAGAAATTCCAGCATCTATCTCTAAAGGGAGTTTTTCAAAAGTATCTACATACGGCGTAATTTGTGTTCCTAAATTACGAACCACAGCGGCAATATTAAGATCCCACTTTTCATAATTATAAATAAAACCAAGATCTACGGCTACACCAGCAGATGAAAACTGTTCTAGTTTAGAAGTAATCAACTTTACATTGGCTCCAACATGAAAATCTGTATATGGAATATTAGTAGCATACCCAAAAGACAAAGCGGCTTCTCCTCCTCCAAAATCTCCTGTTGGATTTCCGCTTTCATCTCTTCCATCAAAGGTTCCGTAATTGATATAGGTAATTCCAGCGTGAATTACTTGCGTACGTCTGTCCCATAGATAGGCGTAACTTGCGGTACCATAATTAATATCTGCTAGATAATTAACATAGTTTACAGACAATTGATTATCCATTCTATAATTGATACTGGCAGGATTATAAAGTGCCGAATCAGGATCATAATCATAGTTTGTAATGACCTTACCTCCTAATGCTGCTTGTCTTGGTGATGTTGTTAGGTTTAGAAATTGGTAGGTAGCTCGACCTCCTAACTGTGCATGACAAAAGGTGGATATTAAAAATAGTACGAAAAATAAATATTTCTGCATGCAATTCATTCTAGTCTTTTATAGACTGTGTATTTTTTTTAGGATACGAAATGTACTATTTCAAAACGCATACAAGTATAATATATTTTGACAGGAGCGTAAAATAAAAAGGACGAGAATATATTCTCGTCCTTACATTTGTTCTTATACTAAAATTTAAAGTTTTTTAGCATTCTTTACTTTCTGTTTTGTAAGTGCTAGTTCCAACACTTCACTCATATCTTTTACATAGTGAAATGTGAGTCCTTTCAAGTAATCTGCTTTGATCTCTTCTATGTCTCTTCTATTTTGCTCACATAAAAGAATCTCTTTTATTTTTGCACGTTTAGCGGCTAGAATTTTTTCTTTGATTCCTCCTACGGGTAATACTTTACCACGTAAGGTAATCTCCCCAGTCATCGCTAGACTCTTCTTTACTTTACGTTGTGTAAATAAAGAAACAAGTGAAGTAAGCATAGTAATTCCTGCACTAGGACCATCTTTTGGTGTCGCTCCTTCTGGTACGTGAATATGCACATTATACTTACCTAGTACATCTGTATCAAGGCCTAGTATTTCTGCATTTGCTTTGATATACTCCATAGCAATGGTCGCACTTTCCTTCATGACCTTTCCTAGGTTTCCTGTAATGGTAAGCAATCCTTTTCCTTTAGATAAAGCAGATTCAATAAATAAAATATCACCTCCCACTCTCGTCCAAGCAAGTCCAGTCACCACACCTGCAACATCATTATTCTCATATTTACCACGTTCTAATCGAGGTGGTCCTAATACTTCTATAACATCATCATTAGTTACTTTGACATTATATTCTTCTTCCATAGCGATGTTTTTTGCACCATAGCGTACCATTTTTGCTATTTGCTTTTCAAGGCCACGTACACCAGACTCACGCGTATATCCTTCCACAATTTTTTCAAGTTGTGGTTTTGCTATTTTGATCTGTGTATCATTCATACCGTGCTCTTCTATTTGCTTTGGTAATAAATGACGCTTTCCTATTTCAATTTTTTCTTCAATCGTATATCCAGTTACATTAATGATCTCCATACGATCACGTAATGCAGGTTGGATGGTATTTAAACTATTAGACGTTGCAATAAACATCACTTTAGAAAGGTCAAATCCCATTTCTAAAAAGTTATCATAAAAAGCACTATTCTGCTCTGGATCTAATACTTCTAATAAAGCAGATGAAGGATCTCCTTGATTTCCTGCACTCAATTTATCAATCTCATCGAGTACAAATACAGGGTTGCTTGTTCCTGCTTTTTTAAGACTTTGAATAATACGTCCAGGCATAGCACCAATATACGTTTTACGATGCCCTCTGATCTCTGCTTCATCACGTAAGCCTCCTAAACTCATACGTACATACTCTCTTCCTAAGGCTTCTGCAATAGATTTCCCTAAAGAGGTTTTCCCTACTCCTGGAGGCCCGTACAAGCATAAGATAGGTGACTTCATATCATTACGAAGTTTCAACACCGCTAGATATTCTATAATACGACGTTTTACATCGTCAAGACCATAATGATCACGATCTAGTATTTTTTTAGCACGTTTTAAGTCAAATTTATCTTTACTGAATTCATTCCAAGGTAAGTCTAAGAATAGATCTAGGTAATTACGCTGTATGCTATACTCCGCTACTTGCGGATTCATACGTTGCATCTTAGCCAGTTCTTTCTTAAAATGTTTAGCTATTTTTTCATCCCACTTTTTATCTTTAGAACGTATGCGCATTTCCTCTATCTCATCTTCAGCAGAAACACCACCAAGCTCTTCTTGGATCGTTTTCATTTGTTGATGTAAGAAATACTCACGTTGCTGCTGACTCATGTCGCTTTGCACCTTATTCTGGATATCATTTTTAAGTTCCAGTTTTTGGCGCTCCATATCCATAAACGTTAGCGTTTCTAAAGCACGTTTATGAAGATCATTTACTTCTAACAACTGTTGCTTCTCTGCAACGGTAAGATTCATATTAGAACTCACAAAGTTGATTAAAAACGAATCACTCTCAATATTCTTGATCGCAAAAGATGCTTCTGAAGGAATATTAGGAGAATCTTGTATAATTTGTAAAGACAAGTCACGTATAGAATCTATCGCCGCTTTGAATTCTTTATTCGCTTTTGTAGGACGCTTTTCTGGATACTCAGCAATACGCGCCATCATATATGGCTTTTCTGAAGTTACTTCTGTAATTTCAAAACGTTTCTTTCCTTGTATGATGACCGTTACATTCCCGTCAGGCATTTTAAGTACTCGTAAAATACGAGCCACCACACCTACTTTATGAATATCATCAGCTGTAGGGTTTTCTACCTCTTCATCCTTTTGAGCAACAACTCCTACAATTTTCCCGCCTTTATTCGCTTCATCTATCAATTTGATAGACGTATCTCTTCCTGCAGAAATAGGAATTACAACGCCTGGAAAAAGTACCATATTACGCAAAGGTAAAATAGGAATACTTTCAGGGAGTTCTTCTTTATTAATTGCCTCCTCATCTTCGGGAGTCATTAGGGGGATTAGCTCTGCATCTCCATCTATTTCTTGCAATGACAATCTGTCAAGTGTTGTGAATTTTGGTTTTGCCATAGTATATATACGCCACTATGTCACATTTCTGATGGACTAGGGGCTTTATTTTTTTTAATTAATTATCAGCGTATTACATTCCTATAGATACAAACCTACCTATATACGCTGTCTTGTGCATATAGAAGTCAATTGTTGTGCCAGTTTATTATTTTAGAAAAGATGTTTTATTGTTTACAGGATTCTTTTTTACGCTTTCGCGAAAAGTAATTCTACCAGTATCAAAGTATTATTTCACTAAAATATTTTAATAAACTACAACACAAAAAAAGAAAGAACTAATGATACCTACCACAAAACCAATAGCTTCACTATCTTTAAACAACGACTATTGTATACATTCAAAATATTTTTTCACGAAAGTGTAACAATTCAAAAAAGCACGCATCTTTATAACAGAATTAACCAAAACAATAAAGTGACACTAACCAATCGCGATATTACTGATCTTATTCCCATGTGCAAACGTGGAGAGCAAAGTGCACAGCTAGAAGTCTACAACCGCTATTATAAAGCGATGTACAATACAGCTTTACACATTGTAAAAGATACCGCCGAAGCAGAAGACGTCATGCAAGAAGCTTTTCTCAATGCATTTACAAAGCTAGATAGCTTTAAAGGAGAAGCAACATTTGGAAGTTGGTTAAAGCGCATTGTCGTCAATAAAAGCTTAAATAGCTATCAACGTATAAAACGACTAGATGAAACGCCTATAGAAGATCATTTATACCGTATTGAAGATGATGCAGACGGTATTGCAGAATGTGACTTAAGCCAAGTAAAAGCACAACAAGTTTTAAAAGCCATGGATACCCTTAAA
>CAKZKZ010000759.1 GCA_937124495.1 uncultured Dokdonia sp.
GCTCTATTTTATTTTGTAATATTAGAGTAATACTCTATCTTTGTCACTGATTAGAGCAAACTGTTGCACAAAGTAATGAATAATAACATAGAAAGTAAAATAAAGGTGCGTAAAGAGCTTAAATCTAAGCTTGGCTATGGTGATATTGCAAAGATTGCAATCTTGTCAGGTACTGAAAGAACTACTGTTCACAGGTGGTTTAGGGGAGAAACAGACAACCCTGATATTTCATTAGCAGTCGATGGCTTAATAGCTCTTAAAATGCAAATAGTTTCAGAAAGACTTAAGAATCTAGCAAAACAAAAATAGAGTAGTACTCTATTTTACGATATATATAAAATCCCCTATGCAGCGTATCAATTGTGGTTCCCTTAAAACTATTGATATGTTACCTTTTTGAGAATCACTCAAAACGTCTATTCTCAAAATAGTTCAACACATGGCATACGTCGCACCACACGATGCCATAGTGTTGTAACTATAGTGAGAATCATAAAATGAACCATCGTATAGTATATAAAAATAGATTTAACACCCAGACTCTTATATGATTATATTATTTAGTACCCTCACTTCTTTACATACTCCAAAAGTTATAGACTGCTCTATTAAAAAACTTAACAAAGCGCTCATTGCCTTGAAAAAAAAGGGAGAAACAATTCGGTTAGAATTGATGCCATTACTTGCAGAAAATTCAAAAAAAGAGGACGTAAGTATGCAACTGAAACAATATGCTTTGATCACAAAGATGCAACAACAAGACCGATATAATCAAGAGTATTTAAAAGCAGTCTTTAACAATTGTGATTGGCCTAAAAAACTTAGTAAAGAAGCGCATACCTCTATATATCTTATTTTACAGCATAGTGATGATACGTTAATGCGCTCTTATTATCCTAAAGTAGAAGAACTGGTGATGTTAGGATATTTAGATCCAGATGATGCTGCTACTATGTTTGATCGATTACAATTAAACGCAGGATTACCACAACGCTATGGGACACAAACGTATGAGAATACCAATAATCAAAATGCAGTGTGGCCTATTCAAGAAACAGAAGATCTCACAAGTTTACGTGCTTCAGTAGGGCTCTCTAGTATGTATGAGTATATCAAAGAAACGAAGGAGAGTATAGGCGTATCCATTGTTTGGGATAAAACGCTTACAGTAGAAAAAGCATTACGATTTAAAAAACAGTAGGTACACTATCCTAATAGTAACTCTTGTATCGATTGTTCCTTTATACGATTTCGCGAAAGCGTAACACACCCATAAAACGATCTTGTTTTATTAGATCTTAAAAGCGAGCTCGTTCTCAAAAACCACGTAGTTTCCCGTGTAGGAAAGTCATAATTCTCAAGTAGATTTGTTAGATTACGTATTGTTCACCATTTTAAAAACAATAAAACTAACCCTATAATCTAATAAATCAATGAGTTATCTTTCATTTAACAACCCCAATCACAAGCGTGATGTTTCTGCAAAAAGAGCACAATTACCTAAAGGATCAATGCGTAAAGCATTCTCTGATTGGTTGATAAAAAATCATGGAGATCAGTATGCGGCTGAATTAAAAAAACAACGTGCACTGCCTAAAACTAATATTACCACATTACGTTCTTCTCAAAAATCGGCAGACGCTCCTTTAGTAGGGATTATTGGCGGTGGATTTGCTGGGTTGTACTCAGGATTAATTCTTCAGTCACTAGGAATAGAGTGTGAAGTTTTTGAAAGTTCTGACCGTGTAGGTGGTCGAATAGATACTTGGTACTCTACAGAATATGATGAAAAAAAACCAAACAAAGCAGGTCTATATGGAGAAGTAGGAGGGATGCGTGTTCCACAATTCTCACCAGATATGCTACCTGTACAACATTTAGGATTATCTCTTAATGCAGTACTTAAGCGTAATAAGATGGTCGATAAGATGGTGGAATGGCGTAAGTTTTATTACAGTTCAGATGTGCAGCGTTTGCGTTATAATAATATGGAAGCGCCTATCCTCGCTGAAGATGCAGGCTTAAATTCTCTTAATTTTGGGAAAGATAAAGGAGGTGATCTTCCTGCGGTATGGATTACACCAACCTCACTACCAGGAGGTGAACCGTATCTGCCTATTAATATGGTGCTTGACAAAGTGAATGGTCCATTTTTGGATGCTTTTGTAAACGATGATTTTGATACAGCTTTTAATAACCTCTTGGACTATGATAATCACTCTATGTGGTCGTATCTGACAAATGTATTTACCTTAGAACAATTAGGGGATTATTATGATCCAAGAATGGGTAAAAAATCAGCAAACTTACCTTATAATGTTGCTAGTTATCTAGAGACACTCAATGTAGGTACGGGTATGTACGCTGTTTCTTTTGTAGAGATGGTACTTGCGGTATATGATTGGGATGGAAGTAAAAACTCTTATGATGCAGATGACCCAGATATTTATATGATCACCATGAATAAGGGAATGCAACATTTTCCAGATGCGTGTAGATCTGTCTTAAACTTAGAAAAAGGCGTGTTACCAGATGATGGATATAGAGCCCAAGTAGAAATTGGGATGATTGCAAATGCGAAAGGACAAAAAGGGTATTCGCCATCTAACTTAACAAAAGATGCACAACCACCAGCTTCTGTA
>CAKZKZ010000760.1 GCA_937124495.1 uncultured Dokdonia sp.
CTCTTCTTGTTGTAGAGAGTTGTCAGGTGTCGCCTCACAAGAAAGGAATGCAAAAAGTACTAATAAAGCAGAAAGTAATAATCTATTTTTCATAATCATAGGTCTTTAAAACTATCTAAAGATACATCAAGAAAAATATGCATATTCATAAAAACTACTAAAAAAGAAAAAGAAGTTTGTATTTTTTACAAATAACAGACATCTAAGGTTTTAATTTCCCTAATCAAAACCTTAGATGATTTCAAAAAAAAAAGGAGCAACTTCAAATAAAGTTACTCCTCGTATTATTTTAAAAACTACTTTTAATTATGCGTGAAAGTAGCGTTCATTAATGATCTTTCCATCTCTCCAAATGGTTCTATTCACTTGTTCGAATCTATGAGAAACACCATCGTTGGTTGTAAATTCCATTATTGCCTCATAATAAGATGTATTTCCATTTATAGCAATATTTTTCATTTCATATCCTCCAAAATCAGTCACTGTAGCCAATAATTCCTTTTCTGCAAGGATCGCTGTTTCTTTCCCAACCTTAGGTTCGTTATTTGCTTCTTGTAGTACAACATCATCTGCTAAGTATTTATCCATTGCTTCTAAGAACTGCCCTTTTCCTAACATTTCTTTAAGCTCTAACAATGCATTTTCAATTTGATTTTCCATCTTGTAAATTTGATTTAAGTTAATTTTTTATCTGCCCATTGAGTCGGCAAACATAAAATCACTTACATGCTTTATGATGTCAAAAAGGACATAAAACTTGTCAATTTTACTAAAACAATCGATTTTTAATTAGAAAGACTAAAACGGTAAACAATTTTACCTATTTGCTTTGAAGGTGCTTTAGAATCTGCATTAAACTTTGTAGCGAGTGCTGCTGCTTTTGCAGGGTCTAATAAACATTTTGTATTATTTGTAGTACCACGAACTCCTGGTACTGCTTTAATTACTTTCCCAGTACGGTCTACTTCTATACTCACTACAACAATACCCGCTTCATTACATTCCTGAACGCGTTTTGGCTTTCCTAGGGCTTTACGACCTCCCAATTGGTAGTTACCATCACCATCTAGACCTTTTCCTGTTCCATAATAACTAGAGGCATTGGGGTCTCCATTCGGATCTCCTTTATCTCCAGCTTGATTATCATCACCTTCACCTCCTTGAGCAACACCATCTTTTTTAGGGCCATTGATTAATGCATCTAGTGCGCTTGTCGTACTTTTATCTGGCGTAGGGTCTGGTTTTGCTTCTTCTACAGGTTTTTCTTCAGGCTTCTCTACTGGTTTTTCAACTTCAGGTTTAGGAGTTTCTTCAGGCTTTTCTTCTATAACGGGAGCATCTTCTATATCTTGAGTAACAACTTCTTCTGTAACCTCTGGCTGAGGTGGTGTAGGCACAGGTTCTGGCGCTGTATTTTTAGGAGCTGATGCTACAGGTTTTGTAGGTTGTACATTTCCTGACCCCACATTAGAGGTTCCAAAATTAACAGCAATCCCTCCTTCTGGTGGTGGATCTAAATAATCCATCCCTACCCAAAACATAAGCAATAGAATGATAGCCATAATAATACTACTTATGGTGAAAGATTTCTTCTTATGTGGAGTATCTAGGTATGCCAAGTTAATGTTGTTTTTAAAGCTGTTTTATATGCTTTCGCGAAAGCGCATAAAGCTTTTAATTAGGTCGTACCGCAAGTACAATCTTGTATTTATTACGATTTGCAATATCCATGATTTTCACAGCATTCTCAATAGGAACACCTTCTTCTGCTCGTAAAATAATGGTAGGTTCTTCTACGCCTCTTAATTCTTTTGTGATATAGGCTTCTATACCTCGCTCACTAACACGTTCTTTGTTTACGTAATAATCAAGACCTTTAGTAATACTTACCGATAGATTTTGCTTATTACTGGTCTTCCCTTTTGCTTTAGGCAATATAAGATCTAATGCATCTGGTGTAATTGCTGGAGATGTCAATAGAAAAAAGACCAATAACAGAAATACAATATCTGTCATAGAACTCATACTGAACTCTGGGCTTACTTTATTTCTTCCTCTGAGGTTCATACTAGATAGGTTCGTTAAGTAGGTCTAAGAAATCTACAGCATTTGCTTCCATGGAGTGTACTACCTTATCTGTACGTACCACCAAGTGATTGTACCCCATATAAGCAATAATACCTACAATAAGCCCTGCTACGGTAGTTGTCATCGCGGTATAAATACCTTCAGCTAGAGTACCCATTTCTGCTTGCCCACTACTGGTAGCCAGTGTATGGAAAGCCATTACCATTCCGATTACGGTTCCTAAGAATCCTATCATAGGTGCTGCTCCCGCAATGGTCGCAAGTACACTTACGTTTTTCTCAAGTTTATATACTTCCAGACGACCACTATTCTCAATAGCTGTATTAATATCTTCGAGAGGGTTTCCTATTCTGGAAATTCCTTTTGCGGTAAGTCTAGCTACTGGCGAATTGGTTTGAGCACATAGTATTTTTGCTGCTTCGATATTGCCATTAGAAACATTATCACGAATTTGATTCATGAAGTTTCCATCTATTTTTGAGGCAGCTTTTATAGCAAATAAGCGTTCAAAATAGATATATATAGCTACAAAAAGTAAAACAAATAAAACACCT
>CAKZKZ010000761.1 GCA_937124495.1 uncultured Dokdonia sp.
GTGATAAAACAAGAGGTTACCATTAGAGAAAATTACAATGAGTATCGTCAGGAGTTTCAATTTAATCCAGCGCAGGTAAAACACTTAAAAATTATTAGCAGTAATCAGCTTATAACCACCTTAGAACTTGAAGATATTTCAATCAGTGGCAGAAGTGATCGTCGCTCTATAAGCATTGGAAATTACAACAGCCCTCAAAATTTTTTGAATGTAGCAGAAGTCTTTGAAATCGAAGGAACTGTTATTGACGGACTTCATAGGTGGTATTTTACGATCCCTTCCCAGACGACCATTACACTTCTTATCTATTATAAGAAATTAGATTGGTTTCATGTCTTAGAAAATGAACTTGAAAACCGCTAGTAAATCTTTTTGAATTACAAACTTTTAAATCTTAAAACAGCAATGAATACACTTATAGATATTGCCCTTAGTCAGTATGGTACTACCGAGAAGGTAGGAAGTAGACACAATCCAGTTATCGTGAATTATTTTAAAGAAATTGGCTATCAGTGGGTAAAAAATGATGAGATGGCTTGGTGTTCTGCCTTTGCCAACTGGGTAGCCTTAAAAGCGAATAAAAAAGCAAGTGGAAAGCTCAATGCACGCTCTTGGCTTCGAGTTGGAAAAAAGAAAACAAGACCTTCTATAGGGGATGTGGTTGTTTTCTGGAGAGAATCTAAAAACTCATGGAAAGGACACGTTGGTTTTTTTATCGGCTATTCCGAGGATCGAACAAAAATCTACTGTTTAGGAGGTAATCAAAACAATCAGGTAAATATCAAAGCCTATCCTGCCTACAGAATGCTTGGCTTTAGAGAACTTACCCAGCCCATAATGGGCAGTATTTAAAATAAATAATAAGAAACTTAGAGAAAATGGAAACACTTAATTATTTGGTCATTCACTCTACCAATACATCTGAAGTGAAAGATTTGAGCAAGTATGATGTCATTAACCATCATGCGAAACTTATTTCAAATGGAGGTTTAGGATTTAATAGACCAGGATTTGATTATCTCGTCTTGCAAGATGGAACCCTTGAAACCTTAGTCAATGAAAACAGCCCAACAGATGTAGATTTATGGGGAATCTCAGGAGGCAAGCACCCAATTCTAGGATGGGTAAAGCATATAGGGTATGTCGGTGGACGCACCCTTAAAGAAGCTTTTTGGAAAGATACGCGTACCGAAGAGCAAACAAAAACCTTGGAAGCTATTATACGATTTTATACCCTACGCTTTCCTAAAATCATTGTGTTAGGCTTTGATGATCCTAAGGCTATGGATGAATCTAAAAACCCTGCTTTTGATGTACAAGGGTGGTTGGAATCTATCGGAATACCAACTCATAATCAATATAGAAAGCCTATGAATGTGCGAACTATCTAATTTTTAAAACCAAAGAAATGTCTAAAACCTTAACTGTAGATACCTACTCTTTTGTAATCCCTGAAAAGGATGATCCATGCGATCTATGGATTGGTTATTATGATACGCTTAAAAAAGCCGTAGGAAGTACTCATGCGAAAACCTTGTGGCTCATTACTTGGAAAAGTAATGGGGCTATAGGGTGTACTACCCGTCCTAGTTTTAATGGGTGGATGGGCAAACAAGGTCTGGATGTTTCTAATATCGCCACACGTACCGTCTCTGATCTTGCACAAATTCAAAGCAACTTTTTTGGACTTGGAAAGAATCTTACTAAGGTAGTAGCTATCGGTGTTCCTGTGATTTTAATTGCATTAATTCTTGGGGTTTTAGTCATTGGTAAAAAAGCAGTGGATAGTACAGATATAGAGGATATAAAAATGCTCACCCCCGTAGGAAGAGCAAGCAAATTACTAAGCAAATGAGGCTCACCAAAACACATAAAATTGGCATCGGGAGTGCATTAGGAATTTTGGTTATAACCATTGGCTATGCTAGTGTAAGAGCCAAACAAAATGATAAACGATATAAGGTAATCTTGCAAGCTATATCAAATGTTCTAGCTGATATAGAAGGTGGTCTTGATACCACGAAAGCTTTTGACTTGCAGTATAAAGAACGAGTATTACAAAATGCATCTCAGACCGTAATTACCCTTAAAAAGCAAACTGCTACGGGGTATGCTTCTCTAATTAATAGCGCATTAACTCCTTGGTATCTCAATGATGATGAGCAGAAGATATACAGCGTTTTTAGAGGTCTTAAAGATAAAGTGCAAGTCTCACAGCTTGCTAATGCCTATCAAGAAGAATATGCCAATAATTTGATTGATGTGTTAAAGGATCGTTTAAGCACTTCTGAAATAAAAATCATTATGGGGATTGTAGCAAAGCTACCTCCTTATAGAACCTTATAAATAATATACAGATGAAATTATCAAAAACAACATGGTGGATGATTGGAGGTAGTGTTTTAGCAGTATCTGGTATTGGATTATATCTGATACTTTCTAAAAACAAGAAAGTAGCCCAAAAGAAAGAAATCTCTATGGGGACTAGCATATTTCCAAAACAAGATACTGCTGTATCAGTCACTCAAACAGCCACTGTAAAAGAAGAACCGAATTGGAACAAACCCTTTAATTATGGATACATCGATGATGTAAAAGCATGGGTAGCTCCTAAAACAATTAAACAGTTACCAAGAGTAAAAGCCATTGCACTAGCTAAAAGACTAAAAGAAGCAAAAGGCACTTTTAACGATGATGAAAAAGCGGTTGGCAATGTCTTTGGGAAACTCCTTAGAGACAAGTCGCAAGTATGTAGTGTCTCTCGCGCATTCTATGATGTGTATAAAAAGGATTTATGGCAACACTTAGATAGCTTTTTAAGCGTAAAAGAAATGCAAACCTTAGTTACAAATCCAGTGAGAAAACTCCCTAATTATCAATCATAATCGTATGAAACAGCAAATGGAAACAATAGATAACAGTCCTACTTCTTCAAGAGAACTCTTA
>CAKZKZ010000762.1 GCA_937124495.1 uncultured Dokdonia sp.
TGATGAAGGGTACTATGAAACAGCACATAAACTAGCAAAATCATTTAAAGAAAACTTTAAAAAGTTTGAATCGTATGCTAGTGAAGAAATCATGAACGGACAACCACCATTAGGTTAGAACATTGATGAGTTAAAATAATAAGGCTGTATAAAAAGTACTTTTTATACAGCCTTTATCATAAACTATGGAGATCCTCTTTATAGTTTGTTTAGGGATAAAAGGCGGTTGTGAAAACAATCGCTTTTTGTCTTTATTATGTTTTTTGAAAATAACTCGTAAATAAAAGGAGTGAAGGATAATCTTTAGTTTTATTTTTCCGCTTTCGCAAACCTGCCTGTCGGCAGACAGGAGCGTACTAAGGTTTCCTATAATGCTCTTTTTGTAACCCAAATTCGATATCCAATAATGGCTAGTTGCCATTTTTTTGCTTTGGTTAAATCGAGGCCTCTTTTAGAAAACGATGGGAGTACTGCCTTATTTAGTTTCGCTAGAATTTTGTAAAAAGTCATATGGCAAAAATAAATAATAAAGAATTACCATCTAATGAAACTGTTTTCCATTACAGAATACGGGTTAAATTTGCTTATTTTTATAAGAAGCCTTAAGATTATATGCGTAAAAAAATAAAGATTCTTCTGTTCTTAGTTGCGATTCCTGTACTATTCATTGTTGTTTCCAACTATGCGATAGAGTCTTATGCAGAAGATAAAACGTATAATGAAGTGTCTGCTATTCAAAGAAACAAGGTTGGACTAGTGTTAGGAACTTCAAAGACATTGCAAAATGGTCATATCAATTTATACTTCAAATACAGAATCGAAGCAACCGTAGCCTTGTATAAAGGAGGTAAAATTGATTTTGTTTTAGTCAGTGGAGATAATAGTATGACTGCTTATGATGAGCCTACAGATTTTAAGGATGAGCTTATCAAGAGAGGGATTCCTGAGCATAAAATATTTTTAGATTATGCGGGGTTTAGAACCTTAGATTCTGTGATACGCGCTAAAGAAATATTTGGTCAAGAAAAGATCACAATTATCTCCCAAGAATTCCATAATGAGCGAGCTATTTACCTTGCAGGAAAAAATGATATAGAAGCCATTGGTTTTAATGCACGAGATGTTTCTAGGCGATATGGGTTAAAGGTGCAGCTAAGAGAATATTTGGCAAGAACAAAAGTATTTTTGGATATCCTATTTGGCGTAAACCCTAAATTTTTAGGGGAGAAGATTGAGATTAAATAATCGTTGTGTCCGACTAAGACGTAAGATTTCATTGTTACTTATTTGGGGACTAGCTGTGCATAAATATGCTTTCTTTATCTCCGTCTAAGATATTAATAATTAAATAGCTCATTAGTTAGAATGATAGAAGTTCTCTCCTAGAAAGGTGTTGTTTTGAGCTTCCCTCCTAGAAAGGAGGGATTGAAGGAGGTGTTATGCTATAGATTACCTAAATCATGTTAGTATAGATATCATATTTCTAAAATAGAATAGTGTTCTATTTTGGAGTACTACGCTATTTTTTGTATCTGAATATGTCTTTTCCCCAACCCTTAAGGGTGGACATATTTTCATAGGATTAAGCAATTCAAAATTTTTGCTCCCTTTAGGGTTGGGGAAACAAAAAGTTTGGCAATGGAAAAGGTTGAATTTTTAGCTATGTGGTTTTACTTTTCTTATTAACTAAGTATACACCGCCTATAATTACTAAAGAAGCAAAAAGCTGTGTGATCGTAAATTTTTCATGATTGATATTAGTACGGAAAGTGTATTCTTATTTTGGTTTAAAAAATCTCCAAAATAAAATACACAACCACCCCGTTTAGCTATGTGGTTTTACTTTTTTTATTGACTAAGTACACTCCGCTAATAATCACTAAAGAAGCAAAAAGCTGTGTGATCGTAAATTTTTCAAGTTGATATTAGTACGGAAAGTATATTCTTATTTTGGGTCAAAAAATATCCAAAATAAAATATACAACCACCCCGTTTAGCTATGTGGTTTTACTTTTTTTATTGACTAAGTATACACCGCCTATAATTACTAAAGAAGCAAAAAGCTGTGTAATTGTGAATTTTTCATAATCTAATACGCCCCACATGACGGAAATGATGGGCATTAGATAGGTGACTGATGAGGCAAATACAGGATTGCTTATTTGCACTAATTTGTTGAACATCACTTTTGCCATAGCTGTTCCAAAAAGAGCGAGGATCACAATATATCCTATAGAAACCTGTACTTCTGGTGTTTGTAATAAATCTGCACTAAAAAAGTCTGAATACACCAATAAAATAATAGCGGGAGGGATGAGAAGAATAAAGTTTCCAGTAGCAATAGCGACAGCAGATATATCTTGCATATAACGTTTAATAATATTTACATTAAGTGCATACATAAACCCAGCGATGATAACCAATAAGGCATACCAGTAATTTTGATTAGGATTAATACTAGCTCCGATGAGAATAAGCGCTGTTGCTCCGCCTAAACCTATTAAGACCCCCACTAGTTGACGTTTTAAAAATGTAGCTCCGAATATGGTCAAACCTAATAAAAGGGTGAGTAAGGGTACGCTAGAGTTTAATATAGCAGCGATAGCACTATCTATTTCTGTTTCTGCATAGGCAAATAGAAATACAGGAAGTCCAGTTCCTAAAATACCAGAAATGACAATCCATTTCCATTCAGACTTTTTGATAGTGCGTAAGCTCTTCCAGCCTATAAGTAATAAGAAAAATGCGGTAAATAAAATGCGTAAAGCTCCGAGTTGGATAGGTGTAAGGCCTACGAGTCCTTTTTTAATAAGTATAAAAGAACTCCCCCAAATGATGGATAAAACAACTAGGTAAATCCATTTTAACGTACTGTTTTGCATCGCAAAATTTTAGGTACGCAAAGTTCGGTAATTCCTTGATAAGTTTGTGCGTTTATATGTTTAAAAGTTGATTGTTTCGTAGAATAGGATGCAATGTCTTATTATTCAAGATCGTGGCAAGAAAATAATACTGTATTCACGAGTGCTTTAGTGGTGGGTATGCTTTAACGCTTCGCTCTCTCGGTGATCGTGAATCTCACAAGTTCGATTTCGCGAAAGCGAACTAATCCTCTTCTTTCCAAGAAATGGTTTCCATAAGATGACGTATATCGTTTTTGAGATATACAGCAGCAGGGTAAATGCTATCGTAATTTGGTTTTACATTAAAATAAATAGAACCTGTTATAAAATGTTGGACACTATCTGTTACATAAAATTGTGATTGAGAAGCGGCATTACCTCGTACATCGTAAAACATACCATATACGTTTTGTGGTTCATTTATGTACTTCTCTTCAATGATATCATCAGCTTTGATGACATGTTCATACGTAAGTTTTTGAGCATCTTTTAATAACGTATTTATATTATTATCTACTTTTCTGTAGGTTAGAAATACGGTACCATTAAGACTTGGATAATTGATGGTGGCAGAACAATTACCCTTAAAAGAGGCAGCACTTATATAATTGTTCTCAAAACTATAGCTACAATCTGAAGGAGTGGTTACATAGCTAGCTTTAGGATACGTTAAGCTTAAAAAAGCTTCAGGTTTAGGTAAGACATCACTACCACAGGAAATAAGTACTGTGCAACAGATGATGCTATATAAGTAAGAGCGTATGGTCAAGGCTGTATGGTAAATTTAATTTGTTTAATGCGCTTTTTGTCTATCGCTTCAACGGTAAACGTATATTTATTGTGTTTTATTACTTCATTTTTTCTAGGGAAGCCTCCAGATATTTCTAATATGAAACCAGCAATGGTCTCAGCTTCTCCCTTTCGAGCTTCAAATACAGTGTCATCTTCGAGATGAATAATGCGATAAAAATCTTTTAAAGATGTTTTTCCGTCAAAAACATAATTAGAATCATCTATTTTGGTGTATATGATATCTTCATCATCAAACTCATCACTGATATCGCCTACAATTTCTTCAATAATATCTTCTAAAGTAATGATTCCGCTGGTCCCTCCATACTCATCTACAACAATAGCAAGATGATTTTTCTTCTCTTTAAACTCGGCAAGTAGGTCGTCTAGTTTTTTGTTTTCTGGCACAAAATTGGGCTCCCTTAATAAAGAGGTCCAATCAAATTCTTTATCAGATAGATGAGGTAGTAAATCTTTTACATATAAAATACCTACGACGGTATCGATACTCTCTTCATATACAGGAATACGAGAATATCCTTTGGTCTTTATATGTTCTAATATAGCCGTGTAAGAATCTTCTTTGTTAAGGGCAAATACATCCATACGAGGCCGCATCACTTGTTTTGTGTCTGTGTTCCCAAAAGCAACAATACCTTGTAATATCTTTTGTTCCTCTTTGGTGGTGTCTCCTTCGCTAGTAAGTTCAAGTGCTTGTGAAAGCTGATCTACATTAAATTTTGATTTCTGATCTCCAAGCGTATCGTGTATAAGCAATGTGATATATCGCATAGGGCCACTCAAAGGAGTAAATATCACATCTAGAAAACGAAGTGGGAATGCCATGAAACTAGCAAATTTCTTGTTGTTCCTACTTGCATAAATCTTAGGTAAAATCTCACCAAAGAGTAAAATCAAAAACGTAATGATGATTACCTCTATGATAAATTTTACAGAAAACCCCCAAAGCGTCGCTTGAATGTCGCTAAATAAAATCTCGCCAAGACTCGCAAAAAGCAATACAATAGCAATGTTTATAGTGTTGTTTGCTACTAATATGGTGGCTAATAATTTTTTTGGTTTTTGTAATAGCCTTGCAACCATTTTTAGTCTAGGATTTTCTTGATCTGATGTCTCAGTTTCTTCTAAATCTGTAAGTGTTAATGAAAAAAACGCCACTTCTGCACCACTGATGAGTGCTGAGCATGCAAGTAAGAGTATGAGCAAAATACTGCTTATCAGTACAGAGCTATCAAAAGCGAGTAGTATAAGTAAGGGTTCAGGGTCAGGATCCAATCGTCTTTAAGTTCGTTATACGTAGTTTTTAAAATGGAAGATCATCATCCACACCTTCAGCAGCACTTGCTTGTGGAGGCGTTGCTTGCGGTTGTTGTTGTTGTTGTTGTTGTTGTTGTTGTTGTTGTTGTTGTTGTTGTTGTTGTTGTTGTTGTTGTTGTTGTTGT
>CAKZKZ010000763.1 GCA_937124495.1 uncultured Dokdonia sp.
AGCTGCGCCTACAGAAGTACTTAACGTTTCTGAAGCCACCGTAACATGATTATAAATCTCTTGATCTGCTTTTAAGTTACCTGTTGAGTGGTGGTATAGAACATTATACATAGTTCCAATTTGCCGGTCGTTAGAACCGGGTGTGGCACTTATGACTACCATTGGACTAGACTCTACATAGGCGCCTGCTACAGCATTTAATGCACTAAAAGTACTGACACCATATTGTAATGAAACGGCAGATAAGCCTCTGGTTCTTCCATAAGCATCTGCAGCATAAGCAGCATCTAACTCATTAGAAGTTCCAATAGTTTCAATGCCTTTAAATTTTTCTAAAGCTTGTGTGAAGTTTTTTACGTAATCTCCAGGAATTTGAAATAATTCTGTAACATCAAGCTGTTTTAAACGGGTCAATAAATAATCAGCTACTGTAAAGGTGTCGTTTTGCATAGGTTGGGGTTTTAGTGTATAACCGTCTTATAATAAAATAATTACAGACTGTCTTTTAAAGATAATTTTTGTTAAAACTAAAATTTTTCCAATATTTTTTTATGCGTAGAAATACCCTATTTCAAAATCTGTAATAATTTGCAATTCATTTAATTAGTAGATTATTGCTTCAATTTTTCAACAAAGAGTAATGAATTTTTATGAAATACTTTATGCGTAGTTTATGAATAGTACTCCTTAATAAAGGGAATAGAAAATAGTAAATGTATAAAACGAAGAATATGATTTTTAATCAATAATAGTTGTTACAACCCTTGTAATTGTTTCTAAATACGCTTTCGCGAAAGCGTATAAAGCACCTGTACCCTCATTTTGATGGTTTAGAAATGATATAGTCTTGTAACAATATTACTGAGGTCTAAGTGCCTCAATAACCTGCATAGATACCCAATAGATTGCTACAGGTGGCTCATTGTCAATTGATTTTTGTCGTCGATCAAAGAATAGATATTTTCCATCGGGTGATACGCTTGGATAATTTTCAGCATCACTGGTATTTATGGTCTCTCCCATATTAATGGCTGGCCCCCATGAGTCGTCATTCATTCTAAAACTGATATAAAGATCAGAAGACCCATATCCACTTTCTCTTCTACTATCCCAGATAATATAAGATTCATCGGGTGCAATGAACGGATGCGCATTGTAAGTACCAACAGCAAACTGCTCCCCTAGTGATTTGGGTTGTTCATAGTAGCCATCTATCATGCGTGAATACCGTATTGGCATATCTAGTTTTGGGGTAAACGTATCAAAATAATAGGTGCCATTAGACGCCGCCGATAGTCGCATGATATCGATATCTTTGAAAGGCTCTCCTAAACTTTTTAGTTCTGACCAACCCGAGCTAGTATGCTCGGTATATTCTTTTGCAAAATAGATAGTTTTTCCATCAGGTGCGATAGAAGGTTCGCTTACCCCCTGTTTGATAAAAGATTCTTGCCATTCATTATTCTTATATGTTATGGCAGTTAATATATTGTACTTGGATGGTGTTCCAAGTGGTCTCTTGATGAAATAGAAAGAAGTCATATCTGTTGAGAACATCCCCTCTACTTCTCGATTACCTGCTGTATTAACAATGCCAGGAGCAAAAATTTCAGCAGTTATTCCTGGTGGTTTTTGCCCAAGATAAGAATCCTCTATAGTTGATGAATCATTAGTAGTTGCCTGCTGCTTTTTTGTATTACAGGCATTTATAATTAGGCAACATAGAAGTATTAAAATAGAATATGCCTTTTTCATTATTTTTTAGTTATCATGGTTTGTACCTTCTTCTTTAAGCAAATTTGCTAACCAAGTCACACTGCGTACTCCAGTCATAGGAAATGCAGTCTGATGATTACCTTCAATCACTAGAGGTAGTACTAATAAACTCTCATCATTTCTATTTTTTAGTAGTGTAATAAATTCTTGGATATACTCGCCTGACTCCTTCTCTAATGTACCATAAGAAATAAAAACATTAGCATTCAGCCTTTTATATTTTGATGCTGCATTAGAAGCAAGTTCTGAGAAATATGGAATATCTCTTCCAAATGACGGACTTCCAAGAATATAGTTTCTAAAGGTATCTGGTTGTGTAAGTAATATGTATGCGCCAAATTCTCCACTAAGTGAATACCCAAAATAAGTACGGTTATCAGGATCAGTTCTGTAATTGGTTTCTACATATTGTATCACATCATTACGAATGAAATCAAGATGATTACTAGCTTGTCCAAATTGATATTTAGCCTGATGTGCTGCATTACTTGACTTTTTTACGGAGTAATCTCGAAATCTACTCACATGCGCTCCCCGCTCTTTCATTAAATCTTCATTGATATCTTTTTGCCAAGATATTCCAACCAGAATGGCGTCTTCCACAATATATTCGGCAGCGCCTGATAGTATTTCAATATGCCACATCGCATCTGTATAATAAATCACTGGATATTGAATACTATCATTCTCTGAATATCCCTCTGGTAGTTCTACATAAAGTTCATACTGTCTATTGGTATTAGTATCCTTTATAGGGATCACTTCTGTCTTAGGTAATTCTAAGTAAGTCTTTTCGGTAGTATGTGTGTCATTTTTTTTGTTATTTTCTTGAGCAAAGATCGTGTTAAACGATATTGTACATATCAATAGTAGTAGTTTAGTAGTTTTCATATTTTTGTGATTTTGTTTTTTTATATAAAGCATTGATTTGTAAATATTAATAGATTATTATCTAAAGTTATTAATCATACCTTTTTACATTGATTATCCTATACTTATATTATTGTTTAGGTCTAAGTGTTTCAATAATTTGAGCATCTACCCAATAAGGGTTTCCTATTACATATCTGCTTCCATCTTCTCTAACCTTTACATCTCCCTTCCAAAAAAATAAGTATTTCCCATCAGGTGTCACTCGCGCACGTTGTTCATAGAGAGGTGTATTTATCTTACCTCCCATGTTAATTGCTGCTCACCATGAACCATCTTTTTGCCGAAAATTAATGTAGATATCAGGAGTATTTTCACCTTCTTTCTCGGCATCCCACAGTAAATAGGATTCATCTGGAGCGATAAAGGGGTGAGCAATATACTTACCAGTGTTAATTGCCTTGCTCATTTTTTGAGGCTTTTCATAGTTGCCGTTAATAAGACGTGAATAACTCATATGGCCACTACCATCATTGAAATCTAAAACATAGAAATATAAAGTTCTGTTAGAAGAGATTGAGAAACCTATTATAGGGATGTCTTTGAATGGTTCAAGGCTCCTTATCTCAGACAAACTGGGCATGAAGTATTCCTCATATTTAATAGCATCTGTAGGCAGGATAGACTTCTTACTCCATTGATTATTATTGTGTTGCATAACAAACAATGTTGGTTCTTTATAGTGTCCGCCAGACCTAGTAAAAGAGAATTCTTTCATATCTGGTAAAAATGTTACAACAGTTTCAAGGTGTTCTTCTGTCGCAACCATACCGGGAGCAAACAATTCGGGAGTTAAACCAGGAGGATTTAATCCAACGTATGGATTTTCTTGAGCAAAGACAGTGTTAAATGATATAACACATATCAATAGTAATAATTTCGTTCTTTTCATCATGACCTTATGTATTGTAATAATTGTATCAAATCCTTCTCTATGAATTATATATAGTAAGTATACGCTTTCGCGAAAGCGTATAAAACACCTTTGTTTTTAGATTCATAGTTTAGAAATATTAGTAGTAGTCTATTGTTTAGCTCTAAGATCTTCAATGATCTTGGCATCAACCCAATATTGTTTTGATTCCCAATGTGTAGTTCCGTCCTCTCGCGTTTTTTCTTCTGATCTTGCAAAAAATAAATATTTTCCATCAAGTGTTAACTTCGCACCATTTTCTACTAATTCTGAATTTATCTTATCTCCCATATTAATAGCTGAACCCCATGAACCATCTTGCTGTCTAAAACTGATATAATTGTCAGACATGCCATATCCATCTTCGCGCTCACTACCCCATATTAAGTAGGATTCATCAGGTGCTATAAAGGGGTGAGCTGTCCACTTCCCTGAGTTAATCTCCTTACCGAGTAGTTTAGGTTCTTCGCGCCTACCATCTTTAATCCTTGATATTCGGATTACATCATTGCTCTTATAATCGTCAAAAACAATAGTCCCATTATTAGACACAGACAACACCATAATACCCCAATCTTCCCTGTCAAACATTGGACCTAGGCTTTTTATCTTTGACCAACCAGAATCTGTACGTTCGATATAGTTATGTCTTGAATATAAAATATTACTATTCTCAGTATTTCTAGGATGAAAAGTATATTTATTAACGTTGTAATAACTTTCTTCTTGTCGATAAACAACAACAGCCGGCTGTAAAGGATCGTTACCTGAGTAAGTGAAATAAAACTCTTTCATGTCCAAAGAGTTCTCATTCCCTAGTTCCCATTCTTTAGCAGTATCCTTTTTAGGAACAAAAACTTTACGGGTTAAACCTGGCGGTTTTTGGCCGAGATAACGATCTTCTGAAATATGGGGATCAGAATCATTATCTTCTAAGTCCTGTTTTTTAGTATTGCATGCATATAAAAACATTCCTAATACAAATATTAAAATGATATGCTTTTTTATCATTGTTTGAATTTTTAATATGGTTTATATATTTGATATATGGTGACTTTTGTAAATCATTTTATTCAAGGTCAAACAATCCAGATTTAGAAAGCTGTCTAGAAATGACATCAAGTTGATTCCTTTGACGATCAATATTGGAAGTTCCGAAAAATGCAATGACTAAATCTTTTGAAGGAGAAATATAAAGCCCTTGACCTCCATGAGCACCTTTATAAAAATCACCATCTTCATATACTGCACCCCATTGATAACTACTATAGAATATTTCTTTTGAATAGCGCGATTCTGTTTTGAGGTTTTTATTTACATCTCGGATTTTAGATAAGTGGGCATCAGAAATTAATGGATTGGCACTCTTTCTACCACTAGGTGTAAAAGCAAGACCAAATCTAGCAAGATCTCGAAGTGTTGTTGACATGCCGTCGGCATATGAGATAGAGGTTCCATTCTTATTGATTCCTAAAAGGGCACTATGTTCTGATCCTATCTTTCTCCATATTTCCTGTTCCAAAAAATCGCGAAAGGTAAG
>CAKZKZ010000764.1 GCA_937124495.1 uncultured Dokdonia sp.
ATATCACATAATGATTCAACCATATAATTATGATGACTGGACTCCAGCTGGGAATGTGATTTATAATGAGTGGTTCTCAGGACAAGCACCTTTTGATATTTCTATCCCACCAGGGACCTTTCCTTCAACGAGCAATGGTCAATTCTATTTATTAACCTTTGCTGTGGGACCTACTTACACTCCTACCTACATCCCAATTTGGTACTATTGTAATATAAAACATGAAGGAAAACGAACCAATGATCCAACAATAGATGGTGAGGCTGTTTCTGTATTTCCAAATCCAGCTAGTACGGTAGTTAATTTGCGTACAAGTTTTGATTCAGGAACATATCAGGTCTTTGATATTCAAGGTAGATTACTAGATCAAAAGAGCCTAAACTCAATGAACACTATTATTGACCTTTCAGCAGTTAGCAGAGGGACTTATTTTATAAGGATCGAAAGTGTAGAAGGAGAAATTCATTTGGAAAAAGTTATTAAGAAGTAATTTAAGTTTGTAATGTTGTTAAAAGAGATTGGCTTTTTAGTCAGTCTCTTTTTTCTGTAAATAAAAATAATTGAGGCTGTCTAAAAAGTAAAGACAGCCTCAGTTTATGATGTGTAGGTATCGGAGAGCTATTCTCAAATATGTAATTCTTAGAGTGTTTACTTATTTCTTAGACACCTACGATATGATATACTAGAATATGACACATCTTCCATTGTCAGGGCCAGAAGTTGCTCCAAAGTAGCAACGATCTGTTCCTTGTGCAATACAGTCGAAGATGTTAGAACATCGTATATTAGTTATAATGAAGTTGTTTCCTCCATTAATAGAAGTTTGTTCGTTTTTACTCAATTCTTGAGCTCCGTTCAGTTTTAAAATGTTTTTTAACATAATTAAAATATATTAGAAAATAAAGTACCTACTCTAGTAAAAGGTTTTCGGTTTCCCCTTGTTAAAAACTGGTTGTTAACAATACCCTGATTTTGATACTAAAGTAGCTTAGACAAAAAGGATAAAAAAGTAACATATCCGTATTTTAAACAAAATACCGTACGAAGAAATACTGTGAATCAGGGCTTTTTGAACTATTTGATATTGTTGAAAAGTTGAATAATTATATCCCTTTAAAGACTCATCTTAACAACCCAATCCCTTTAACGAGATTTTATTAAAACGGCTATAGCACATCGTATTTATAAAAACTATCTTTGCGCTCTATGCAATTTGACCTTCTTACAACAGATCCTGCTAGTAAAGCCAGAGCAGGAAAGCTTACAACAGATCATGGAGTGATTGAAACTCCTATTTTTATGCCTGTCGGTACGGTGGCTTCTGTAAAGGGAGTGCATCAACGTGAATTAAGAGAAGATATCAATCCAGATATCATTTTAGGAAATACCTATCACTTATACTTACGCCCAGGAACAGGTACATTGCAAAAAGCTGGAGGTCTCCATAAGTTTATGAATTGGGATCGTCCTATCCTTACTGATAGTGGAGGATTTCAAGTATACTCATTATCTAATCGTCGTAAGATTAAAGAAGAAGGTGTGAGGTTTAAATCTCACGTAGATGGTTCTATGCACTTATTCACACCAGAAAATGTGATGGAGATTCAACGTCAGATCGGTGCCGATATTATCATGGCTTTTGATGAGTGTACACCATATCCTTGTGATTATAGGTATGCAAAACGCTCTATGCATATGACACATCGTTGGTTAGATAGATGTATTACACATTTTGAAAAAACACCTGCTTTGTATGGACATGAACAAGCATTGTTTCCAATCATACAAGGAAGTACGTATAAAGATTTAAGAACACAATCTGCCGAGTATATCGCAAATTCAAATGCGTTTGGAAATGCCATTGGCGGACTTTCTGTAGGAGAACCTGCCGAAGAAATGTACGCCATGACCGAAGTTGTGACGGCAGTATTACCTGAAGAGAAACCAAGATATTTAATGGGCGTAGGAACGCCTATAAATATTTTAGAAAATATAGCGTTGGGTATTGACATGTTTGACTGTGTCATGCCTACACGTAATGCACGTAACGGAATGCTGTTTACAGCACATGGAACCATCAATATTAAAAATTTAAAATGGGCAGAAGATTTTTCTGCTATTGATGAGATGGGCATCACCTGGGTAGATACAGAATATAGTAAAGCATACTTACGTCACCTGTTTAAGTGTCACGAACTTTTAGGAATGCAAATTGCAACCATTCATAACTTAGGCTTTTACATGTGGTTAGTACGTGAGGCACGTAAACAAATCCTTGCGGGTACTTTTGTTACTTGGAAAGAGATGATGGTAAAACAAATGGATAAACGACTGTAAATGAAAATTCTAGATTGGTATATTTTAAAGCGATACATTGGGACTTTTCTCACGATGCTTCTTTTGTTTATACCTATTGGGATTACAGTGAACCTTGCGGAGAAAATTGATAAGATTTTAGCTAATGAAGTTCCGTTTCTGGAGGTAGCCTTGTACTACTTAAACTTCACGGTATATTTTGCTAATCTACTTTTCCCTTTATTCCTTTTCCTTTCTGTGATTTGGTTTACATCCAAACTAGCAAATAATACAGAGGTTATTGCCTTTTTAAGTAGTGGTGTTTCCTTTTGGCGTTTTCTACGTCCGTACATGATTGGAGCAACCATTGTGTGTTTTGGAGCTTTTATATTAGGAACATACCTTGCGCCAAAAGCAAATAAAGGCTACAACGAGTTCATTTTTGAATACCTTAAAAGCCAAAAGAAAAAGGATAGGAGCCAAAAAACCAAAGATGTATTTCGTCAAATAGCAGATAATGATTACATCTACGTAAGCTCATTTAGTACAAAAACAAAAACAGGGCGTGATTTTACATGGGAGCATTTTGAAGATAACAAAATGACCTATAAAATATCTGCAAGTAGAATTAAATACAATCCAGACGACACTACGTATACACTTTTTACCTATAGAAAGCGAACGATAGGTGCAGATGGAGATATATTGGAAAGTAAAGCTAAGATAGATACTACATTTACATTTGATATAGACGATTTAACACCTGTAGAATACATAGCAGAAACCTTAAATACTCCTGAATTAAGGAAATTTATTAAAAAAGAAGAATTAAGAGGGTCTTCCTATATTAATAGATATAAAGTAACCCTTCAAAAACGTTTAAGTCTTCCTGTGGCGGCCTATATTCTTACAATTATTGCTGTAGCAGTATCGGCAATGAAACGTAGAGGAGGTATGGGAGCTAACTTGGCTTTTGGTATTTTACTAGCCTTTGTTTTTATCTTTTTTGATAAAATATTTGGAACCTTGGCTGAGCAATCTGATTTCCCTCCGTTTGTGGCGGTATGGCTTCCTAATTTCTTGTTTGCTATTTTAGCAGTATACCTATTGCGAAATGCAAAACGCTAAATTACAAAGTTATCTACATTTTCATCTCATTGTATTTATATGGGGTTTCACTGCTGTATTGGGGTCGCTTATTACGATAGACTCTGTGCCACTCGTATGGTTCCGAATGGGGATGGCCTCCATTTTTATATTTGCATACGTCAAGTGGAAAAAAATAGATATTTCGCTTTCGCGAAAAGCATTCTTTTCCTTTTCTATTGCAGGAATTATTATTGCAGTGCATTGGCTCACATTTTTTGGTGCGATCAAAGTGTCTAATGTCTCTATTACGCTAGCGATGATGAGTACAGGGGCTTTTTTTACAGCGATTTTAGAGCCTATTTTCTATAAACGAAAATTGATTTGGTACGAACTCTTATTTGGTGCGATTGTGATTGGGGCTTTATATCTCATTTTTGAAGTACAACCAGAATACAGATTAGGTATTGGGCTTGCTTTATTTTCAGCATTTCTTTCGGCCGTTTTTACAATGATCAATGGTAAGTTTGTGCATGCACATAACCCTACTAAGATCTCATTTTATGAGTTGCTTATTGGGTCCCTTTTTATTACCGCATATTTAGCTTT
>CAKZKZ010000765.1 GCA_937124495.1 uncultured Dokdonia sp.
TGTGAACTTACTGCCATAGGAGCATTCCAGTTAAAACGTAAATCATCATACCCAGCGACAGGAAGTGGTTTTACATTTTTTGTGTAGTTACGTTCCATATCATAACGCCATACATTATCTGCACCTTGCATTTCTGAATATAGAATTTCTTTAGTAGGGTGTTTTAGAACTCTAAATCCATCACCTACACCTACACGTACCCAATCACGAGCTTCTACACCTCCAGGAGAAGAAGAAGGACCATACCAAGAACCATTATCTTGTAAACCTCCATAAATTCTATAAGGCTCGGCATCATCTACGCTAATGTGGTAAAACTGTGATAATGGTAAGTTACTTACAATCTCCATAGTCGTTCCTTGATTCCAAGAACGGTATACACCACCATCAGTTCCTACGTGCATTCTATCAGAATCATTAATATCAAATACAATATCATGAATGTCTGAGTGCATATTTCCTAAAGGAACAAATGTTTCTCCTCCATCTTTAGAGATAGATCCACTTAAACCTCCTTTGACAACTACATCTGGATCTTTAGGATCCACAACAATTCTAGAAAAGTAGAACGGACGTACTGTCAATGAAAAATCACTATTTGTAAGTTCCCAAGAACCTCCTGCATCATTAGAACGATATAATCCTTTGTCCTTTTCAGATTCAATAACTGCATATACTCTATTAGAATCAGAAGGAGCAACGGCAATACCGATACGTCCTAAAATTCCTTCAGGAAAACCAGTATGTATTTTAGTCCACGTAGCCCCTCCATCGGTAGATTTGTGTAAAGCACTTCCGTTTCCTCCAGAATTAAAATCCCAAGCGGTACGTCTGTGTTCCCACATCGCCGCATAGAGTACATCAGGATTGTTTGGATCCATCATAAAATCGGCAGCTCCTGTATTCTCATCTACATATAAGATGTTATTCCATGTTTTTCCTCCGTCTGTTGTTTTATAGATACCACGCTCTGTACTTTCGCTCCAAAGCGAACCTAATACAGCAATATAAACAACATCACTATTTTTTGGATGGATCTCAATTCCAGAAATACGTTCTGAGTTCTCAAAGCCCATTTTATCCCAATTGACACCACCATCTTTAGATCTGTAAAGACCATCTCCTACAGAAACTGAGTTACGTGTCCATATTTCTCCAGTACCTACCCAAACAATTTTGTCTGGATCATTAGGATCTATAGCTACTTGACCTATAGATTGTATGTGTTCTTCAAAAATAGGGGAGTATGACGCTCCTCCATCACTAGATTTCCATACACCACCACCAGCAGTACCTGTATAGATAATTTGTGGGTTGGTAGGGTGGACTTCCATATCGATGATACGCCCACTCATTAGAGCAGGACCAATTTGTCTAGCAGTAATATCGCCAAAAAGTTCTTTCCCTTTAAGAACAATTTCTTGCGCACTACCCACTAAAGTAAAGGATGCAAAGAGACACCCTAAAAAAATGTTTTTAGTTTTCATGAGAATTATGATTGATTATTTATTTGTATTTCTTTTCGCTTTAAGCGAAATAAAAAACCTCAATCTTTACGATTGAGGTTGTAGGATATCTGAATGTTATTCTTGTACAGGAAAAGTAAACATGTCGTCTGTTACTTCTGGATTAACATCTATACTTTTAATTTCTAGTGCTTGTCCTCCAAAAACAGTTCTTGCAAAAGCGAAGTATAATCCTTCTCCTTCTGCTTGTCCTTCAGCTAATACTTCTGCGTAATCACTAAATGTGTCTTTAGAAATTTGTCCTTTTGAAGGTCCAGCTTGAATCTCAGAAGCTGTTTGAATTGGCACAAAATTTTCATCTTCAAAGTAATATGTTACTTTATTGTCTACCATTTCACCATCAGCTTTTACAGGATCCATCGTAATTTCTACTTTATACGTGTTTGTTCCGTCAATAAGCTCTTCTCCTAAAAGCGCTACAGTAAATCCTTTTTTCTTATAATTTAAAAATGGACTAGGGA
>CAKZKZ010000766.1 GCA_937124495.1 uncultured Dokdonia sp.
ATGACTCCCTGCATCAAACTCACGCATCCACTTGCCTTGTACCTTAAGAACTTGCTCAATCACATCACGTACACAGCCTTTACCTCCATTTTTATGTGAGATGTATTTAGAAACTTCTTTGATTTCTTTGACAGCATCTTGCGGACAGGTAGGAAGTCCTACCATTTTCATCACAGGGTAATCAGGGAGATCATCACCCATATAGAGGATGTTTTCTGTCTGAATATTATGTTCTTTGATGAATTCTGAGAGTTGTGTGACTTTATGATGCGCACCCAAATACACCTGTTTGATCCCCAATGTTTCTAAACGAATACGTACGCCTTCATCAGTGCCGCCAGAAATAATACACACATTAAACCCTTCATTGAGAGCCGTTTTAAGTGCATAACCATCTTTTACATTCATCTCACGATGCATTTGTCCGTTGGTGGTTATTTTTAAGGTTCCATCGGTGAGAACACCGTCTACGTCAAAAATAAAAGTGGTGATTTGATGAAGGTATTCTTTATAACTCTTTTCCATAATGTGCTATGATAGATGCGGTAAGTGTTTTATATATTGATTTGTGATCTTCTTGTTGAAGCATGTCTAGATGGGTTGCGATGACTTCGGTATCGTTGCGTTTAGCAGGCCCGGTTTGTACATCACTAGGGGAGTGATCTATTGCTTTTTGTGCTGTTTTCTCTAGTAAAGCATGTAATAATTCAAACGGGATGTTGTCTTTCTCGCAAAGTTCTTGTGCAATCGTATAGCAATGATTTGTGAAATTATTGACAAATACAGCTGCGAGATGTGCTTGTTTGCGCTGTTTACTATCTATCGTATGTACTTTTGTACTTACTAAGCTTGCTAGGGTTTGTAATAGTTGCATATCCTCTTGATGAGAGGCTTCTATACATATAGGAATGTTGATGAAATCTACGTGATCATTTTTTGAGAAACTCTGTAATGGGTAAAAAACACCTTTGCGGTCTTGAGAAATGCGATCTATAGAAATACTACCAGAGGTATGAACAATCAGCGTATCGTTATAGGGAACTTGCGAAGCTACTTTAGGAATCGCATCATCTGCTACAGCAATGATGGTGATGGTAGCAGGGCGGAGCTCTTTTATAGTGACCAGGTCTTTGGTAAGATGTTTAAAACGTTCTAGCTTGTCTTTTGAGCGTCCAGCAACTTGCAGTAGGGTACACTCTGGAATCTTTGCCAAATGATTTGCCAAATGCCAAGCAACGTTTCCTGTTCCGATAAGATTGATCGTAATCATCGTGGTAAAAATAGCGCTTTTGTTGATTTTATGCTATGCTGTACAGCATAAATCGAAGAGCAGTGTTTCTTAACGAATATTAACAGTGTTGGTTATACCTTTATTTGCCTTCTGTGGGTTATCTTTGCACTCGAAAAAATGGCCGAACGCTATGCAAAAGAAAATTGTAAATATTTTGTTCTCCACTCGTTTGATGGGACTCCTTTTTATAACCTATTTTGTCGCGATGGCAGTAGGTACTTTTTTAGACCAAGGGCAAGAGACGTCGCCTACACCATATTCTCGTGTATGGATTTATAACTCTTGGTGGTTTACATTAATACACATCTTATTTGTTATTAATTTCTTGGGTAATATTTTTCGCTTTAAGCTGTTGCGAAAAGAAAAAATAACGACACTTATTTTTCATGTTTCTTTTATTGTTATTCTTATTGGTGCTGGGATTACTCGTTATATCAGTTATGAAGGGGTGATGCCTATTTCAGAAGGAGAGACTGAGAATACATTTTTAAGCGAAAAAACATATTTAGAAGTTCTAGTAGATGGCGAAATTGATGGTCAGCCGATGCGTAGAACCATGGATAAAGAGTTGATGCTCTCCTCACGACTCAGTAATACATTTACTTGGAATACAGATTTTAATAAAGATCCTATTCAAATAAAAGCCAATAAATTTATAGGAGGTGCAGAAGATGGATTTATAGAAGATGAGACAGGAGCATATCATCTCAAAATTGTGGAGACTGGTGATGGTGGTGGACGTCATGAGCATTATCTTAAAGATGGTGAGCTTGTGAATATGCATAATGTACTGTATGCCTTTAATAAACCAACAGATGGCGCTATTAACATCGGGTTTGATGGTGAGGATTATACGATACGATCTCCTTTTGAAGGAGAGTATAAGGTCATGGCCACTCAGACTGACTATACGTTTGTAAAAGATAGTTTACAGCCTTTACAAATGCGATCTCTTTATAATCTGCAAGGA
>CAKZKZ010000767.1 GCA_937124495.1 uncultured Dokdonia sp.
AGTGTAAATACATCTTCACAAGCTGTTTCCTTTACTAGGAACTGCCCACCACGTAGGATCTGTTTTTCTGTTGCTTCTGTGCTCATCTTCTTCTGTGTTATTAATGGTTACGCTTTCGCGAAATTTTATTCTTATTTACTTTATTTATTATATGCATATTGAGGTTATCAATGATGCGAATCAAGATAAAAGGGAATCACGAATCAAGACTTCCTTCCGATCTTGTATTTTAATTATTAAAATAGAGTATTACTCTATTTTTAACTCAAATTAGAGTAATACTCTAATTCTAGTGTAAAAATGCGCTTGTATTCAAAATAGTAGGTCAATTTCGCGAAAGCGAAAAAGTCTTACGTCCTACATCAATTTCGCGCCAGCAAAATCATCTGATTTTTAGTCCTGATTCCTGATTCAAGAATGCATTAGCATTCAAGTCTTGAGTCAATTTCGCGAAAGCGAAATTATTTCAAAAACTCATAAATCCCAGCAGCTCCTTGTCCAGTACCTACACACATGGTGACCATTCCGTATTTACCAGACATATCACGCTTACGCATCTCATCAAAGAGTTGTACGGATAATTTTCCTCCAGTACATCCTAATGGATGTCCGAGAGCAATCGCTCCTCCATTTACATTTACGATATCTGGATTCAGGTCTAACTCACGCATGACGGCTAATGATTGTGAAGCAAAGGCTTCGTTTAATTCAATCAGTTCGATGTCTTTTTGTTGTAATCCTGCTTGTTTTAATGCTTTTGGCACTGCGGCGACAGGGCCTATTCCCATGATACGTGGTGGTACACCTGCTGCTGCATAGTTGACCATACGTGCGATAGGTTCTAGGTTTAATTCTTTCACCATTTCTTCACTCATCACAAGTACAAATGCAGCTCCATCACTCATTTGTGACGAGTTACCTGCAGTTACACTTCCTCCTGCAGCAAATACGGCACGTAATTTATTCAATACGGCTGTGCTAGTTCCTGCACGTGGTCCTTCGTCTTTGGTTACGGTGTATTTTTTGGTCGCTTTCTTTCCGTTAGCATCTACATATACTTGTTCAACATCAATCGGTACGATCTGATCTTGAAAACGGTCTTCTGCTTGCGCTTTTAAGGCTTTCATGTGTGAGTTATAAGCAAACTCATCTTGATCTTCACGAGAGACTTTGTACTCATTGGCTACGGCTTCAGCAGTATTACCCATACCCCAGTAATAATCTTCGTGTCCAGATTTTACGATATCGTAATTTAATTCTGGTTTGAAACCTGTCATCGGTACAGAACTCATCGACTCAGCTCCACCAGCGATGATACAGTTTGCCATTCCTGATTGGATTTTAGCAACAGCCATTCCGATGGTTTCAATTCCTGAAGAACAAAAACGGTTGACAGTCACACCAGGGACATCAATAATGTCTAATCCCATTAAGGAGATCAAACGTGCCATGTTGAGTCCTTGTGAACCTTCTGGCATTGCATTTCCAACAATTACGTCATCGATACGTTTTTTATCAAAGTTTGGCAACTCATTCATCATATATTGAATGGTCTCTGCTGCCAACTCATCTGCTCGCTTAAAGCGAAATACTCCTTTTGGTGCTTTTCCTACGGCTGTACGGTAGGCTTTTACTATATATGCTGTTTGCATAATCCTCTCCCCAGCCCTCTCCAAAGGAGAGGGGGTCTTTAGGGTCATTTTAATTATTATACTTTATTGCAATCAAATCCTTTATTCCTCCCCTTTGGGGAGGTTAGGTGGGGAACTTAGTTTCTCAATGGTTTCCCTCTCTTCAACATATGCTCAATACGCTCTAACGTTTTGCGCTCAGTAGTTAATGATAAGAAAGCTTCACGCTCTATATCTAGCAAGTATTGTTCTGATACTCTCGTTGGTTCTGAAAGGTCACCTCCAGCCATAACGTAGGCTAGTTTGTTGGCTATTTTCTTATCGTGTTCTGAGATATAGTGACTCGCTTCCATACTATCTGTTCCTACTAAGAACATTCCTAAGGCTTGTTTTCCTAATACGAGAACATCATTGCGTTTTACAGGTTGTGTGTACCCTGCATCAGCCATGATCTTTGCATGAGCTTTTGCAGTAGCAATTTGACGGTCTTTATTGACTACAACAATATCTTTTCCTTTTTGTAGGATACCTGTATCAAAGGCTTCCTACGCCGAAGTCGATACTTTTGCCATCCCAATCGTCCGGAAGTGTTCTTGCAATACATTTAGTTCTACATCTCCTTTTTGGAAG